>CAYJHT010000019.1:4595-12490 GCA_964369615.1 uncultured Desulfovibrionaceae bacterium | reverse complement strand
GGGGGAAACTTTTTTTTCCTAAAAAAAGTTTCCCCCCAAGAAAAAAACTTAAAAATCGCAATGACGTAGGATAGGAGAGAAGCGTGACTTTGCAGACTTGACAAAGAGGAAAAAAAGGGGCAGAAGTTTTTCACTTTCCGCGTAACATCTTCTTTTTTTAACGGGTTAACAGGGATGGATGCCATGACTATGCCACACATACTTATTATGAACGGTCCGAATTTGAATGCCTTGGGAGTGCGTCAGCCGGATATTTACGGCACCAAGAGTTTGAAGGATATTCCTGAGCTTGTGAAGAAATTTGTGGATACAGAGGTTTGTCTTTCTTTCTTTCAGTCTAATAGTGAGGGCGGCTTGATTGACAGGCTTGAGGCGGCTTATCATATGAATAGGGCTTATCCGTCAGATGCGCAAGAGTGCGCTGAGAGGATTGACGGCATTGTGTTCAATGCTGGTGCCTACACACATACAAGCCTTGCAATAGCAGACTGCCTTGCGTGGATTGGCATTGCTTGTGTGGAGGTTCATGTGAGCAATATATGGGCACGTGAAGAGCCTATACGCCAGCAGAGTTATATGGGAAAACATGTGATTGGGGTTATTTCCGGTTTTGGTCTTGCGAGTTATGCCTTAGGGGTTCAAGCGCTTGTGCATCACATTCGAAATACGTCATCATAAAGATTTATCGACAACATATGAGGAGTATGTATGTATTCAACGACAGATTTTCGCAAAGGGTTGAAAATAGAGCTTGACGGCACCCCCTTTGAAATCGTGGATTTTCAGCATTTTAAACCGGGCAAGGGTGGCGCGATGGTGCGCACAAAGTTGCGCAATATCTTAAATGGTCGTGTGGTTGACAATACCTTCCGTTCCGGTGAGAAGGTGGGGCGCCCGGATCTTGAGACGCGCGACATGCAATACCTTTACCGTGAGGGCGAAGATCTCATCTTTATGGATATGACAAGCTATGAGCAATTGCAAATTAAAGCGGAATCTACAGGAGACAAGGCCGGCTTTTTGAAGGACGGGCAAGAGTGTCGCGTTTTGCTTTACCGCGGAAATCCCCTTGATATTGATATACCTGTCTCCATGGTGCTCCTTGTTGTAAGTACAGAACCGGGTGCCAAGGGTGATACGGTGAGCAATGTGACAAAGCCTGCAACACTTGAAACGGGCATCATCATTCAAGTGCCTATTTTTGTCAACGAGGGCGACAAAGTAAAGGTGGACACACGGAGCAAGGAATATCTCGGACGAGAATCATAATTTTATCGTCACACGCCTCGCACTTTTGGCAGGTGTAAAAGCGTCTGTGGGGGGACTTTTGCATCTGCAAAGCCCCCCTGTATGGATTTCGCAAAGCGCCCCATATTGACCGCAAGTCTCTTGCAAAAACATCAGCGACTATCGGCGTGTACTGCACACTATGCCAAAGAGTGTGTCCACGGCAGAGAGTGCAAAACATAGAGAACAATGACGATCATAAGCAACCTACTTTCAAATGTCTCTGAAGAGATAGCCTGTGCTCTTCCTGACGGCATCTTTCTGCCCAAGGGCACGTGCTTAGACTTGCCAAACACAGCAGACTTTCTTGCAAAGGCAACTTCGCGCACAAGTGGAACACACAGTATACGCAAAAGAATCTCCTTTACAGGAAGCTTTATACTCAAAATTGCCCTTTCTCCAAGCGAGTCCTCGCCGCATTGGATTTTTGAAAAACACTTTGCAAGCCCCTACATCCAAGACGATTTACTGGATTTTGTGCTAGACAAAAAACACACGAACGCGCTTAAAATCACCCTTTACGCAAAAGATGACAGCGCGCTTTTTTATGATGCCCCTGACAGATTGCTCAGCAAGACCTCTCCGCCACAAGACGCGCTCCTCTATAACTTTATATTTCCTCGGCTCGACCTGTGCACTGAGGAGGCGCTTTATTATCGCCTCTCGCCGCAAAATGCCTGCTACTCTTTTCAAGATGCGCGCTTCTATATGGAAGCTGGCGGCATGATAGACCTTACGACATATTTCAATGCTTTTAGCGCGTGCAAGTGGGCTCAGTATACAAATGTCAAGGATCTTATCATATCTCTTGACTTTCAAGGAGATGCTGACGTCTTTATCGTACAGCAGTGCGCATATTCACAAAAGAAAGTCACAGAATTTCACATAACAGCAGCCCAGCGCAAGACCTTTTTTTACACTCTCCCCACCTTGCCGGATGAGGGCATTCTTGGCGTCTGTATTGTCGCAAAAAGCAGCTCTATTTTCTTTGGCGGCGCCTATTTCTCCGACGCGCCAAGCACGCAAGATATCCACCTAGGTATAGGAATTACATCTTTCAAGCGTGAAGCGAACGTCATTGCCGCAGTGAAGCGCCTGTCCGAAGACATTGAAAAACATCCTGTCTATGCACAATGTATATCGATCACTGTCGTTGATAATGGACAAACTTTGCAACAAGAAGACATCCCAAATGCCACACTGATACCAAGTCATAACTATGGCGGCACAGGGGGCTTCATGCGCAACCTCTTACATTTTAAAGACCTCAAAACCGCTACACATTGCCTCTTTATGGATGATGACGCAAGCTGTGAAACGGACTCTATTTTTCGCAGTATGTCATTTTTGAAGCATGTAACAGACGCTTCTACCAGCATTGCCGGTGCGATGCTTTGTGAAGAAAAGCCCTTTTTACAATGGGAAAGTGGTGCCTACTTTGATACGCGCTGCCACCCTCTACACTGTAATTATGATCTTCGTTCACCCCTTGCTCTTGTACACAATGAAAAAGAGGAAGAAAAGATAGAAAAAGAAACACCACAGCATATTTACGGCGCATGGTGGTTTTTCCTCTTCCCCTTAAAACAGCTTAAAACGTGGGCCTTTCCCTTTTTCGTCCGCGGCGATGATATCGAATTTTCCTATTCCAATGACTTTCATATCATCCGTATGAATGGCATTGGAAGCTGGCAGCAGAATTTTAAGAGCAAGGAAAACGCGACAACCCTCTACCTTGACACGCGCTCTCACGTCGCACACCACCTGAATCTGAACGACAAGCTTAAGCAAGGACCATGGCAAACACTCACAATGTTCTGGAGCTTTGCCTCCGTGTATAACTGGTCATATCAATACGATACCGCCAATGCCATCATCAAGGGCTTTTCTGACGCTTTGCAAGGCCCGGAAGTGTGGCTTGACGATATGGACACAAGTAAAATCCGCTCGCTATTTCAAAAGACATATCATCTCGAAGTACCCAAGCCCTTAAGAGAAAACTACAAGGACGTTCCAAAGCGCAAGGAAGGCCCCTCGCCCATCCACGAAAAATGTATGCAGTGCCTACGAAAACTTTCTAAAAACGGTCACTTCTTACCGAGTTTCATGATGCATAAAAAACTCATTCGTATCAACAAACAAGACACACCAAACCTCAATGATACATTCTTGCATCAGCAAATTCTTGTCTATGATAAAGTCAATAACACGGAAGTCCTTTTGCAGCGCAATACACCGTACTTTTTGAAAAACTACTTCCTAATACTCATCAAAAGTGTCATGTTCTGTGTACGTTATAAGCGCATTCAAAAAAAATATACTGACTTTTTTAGCACTCTAAAGAACGACACATTTTGGCGCAAACAATTTAATTTACATAAATAACTGTCGGTTAAAGCGCAAAGGCAAAGCATACATTATACGCAAAAGTCCACCGCGCAAAGACTATGCCCTTACATTTATATACTTAGCCTATCATCACGAGACACATTATGAACACGAATCCTCATGAGCAAGATTTTTCTGTTAAATCCCTCTTGCAATACAGCCTCCTTACCCTTGCCTTTACAAGCGCCATAGTATTTATCTGCCAAATGTCATTCCAAGAATTTTTCTTTATCGACGACGCAAAAAATTGCTCACTTGGACAATTTCGAGAAATTGGGCGTCAAATACTAGATTTACAGCTCCCTATCATCACAACAAAAATGATGCATGGCGGCAATTTGCTCGTCTATTTGACTGCACAGATCTTTAGCCCGATCACGCTTATCATGGCACTTGTGACAAATTTCATCGAGGCGCCATACATCTCTGCCCTCATATTCGCCTTCATAAATATCAGTACAAGCTTTTTCTTTGGCGGCTTAATTGCGAAACTTTTTACAAAACAATTACATATTCAACTACTTATCTCGTTTCTTATCGCCACAAATTCCTTTATCGTCTTCACGTCGCTCTCGTCATGGTGGGCAATCGCCCAAGCTTATACGCTTTTCGTGGTAGCCGTCTTCTTTCTCATACACTTCATACTCGAAAAAGGCACTCGCAATTTCATCCTTCTCTACTTTTCAATACTCTTTGTTATTTCAACCTACAATATACTTGGCCTTCTCTTGCTCTTCTTCGTACTCCTCCTTGCTGCTGGTTTTGAATTTCAAAAAACACACAATATAAGCGCATTTTATCCAATGCTCTGTCTCGGTATCATATCCGCTTTGACAGCACTTCCGATTGCAAGTGAGTTTGCTGTTGTGAGTGACTTATTTGTAAGAACAGGGCAGTTATATAATGATAACTTCCAAACACCAGCATTTTTGCAAATACTCCTCTTTTTCTCTCCTCTCTATGGCGACTATATCCTGTGGTATGGGGGATACAAAAATATTATTGCAAACTTTGGCTATAGCGGCGCTCCCCTACTCTACCTACTCGTCTTTCGGAGACAAATCACTAAAAACAATACGCTTCTTTGGATATTCATTGCAGCAACTGCCTTCACAATATTTTGCACGCAACTTCCATCACACATATACGCGCTCGCCTCGCATACACGGATGCTGCCCTATGTGGTTTTTCTCGAAATCATAGTAGCAATAGCATTTTTTAAAAATTCTGAACACGTATTTACAAAAAAAAGAGCTGTCACCTACACCACTCTTGTTTTTATAGCTGTCGCATTCTCAACATTCAGAAACCCGCATGACAAAGCCTTGCTTGCGCTTAATGCCTGCTTCCTTATAATCATGCTCGCAATGCCGCTCATCATATATTTCATAAAAAAAACGCATATACTTCTAGCAGGAGCATTCGTATGCTTCGTATTATCTATCATAAATGTAGGCTCCTTTACTGAGCGAAACCTGCTTCCCAATCCTTACTTTAATCCTAATAAACCCGCATACGAAGACGCCACATTTCTCTCCATCCTTGCACCGGATATAATAAGCTTCATAGGGACTCACTTCTTATTCCACGACATAAAATCTCTTAACGGCTACTCGTCCCTAGAAAATAAGATTCTTGTAAACAATATCAAAACTGACCACATGCACCCACTGCCGGCAACAATGCCCCGCATCATGAGACGAGACGCAAAATTCCAAGAGTACATAATAAATCTCTATAATGTAGGATACTTGGCAGTGAAGCGCCGTGCAGCAGATCCACACCTAAAAGCACTCGACGACGCAGGTTTCACGCGCCTGCAAGAAACACCGCACAGCTATCTTTTCCAAAAAAAGGCACTGAATACGACCTATATTTCCTATGTTACACCTGAAATTCAATACAGCGTAGCACCGGCAGAAAACCAAAAAATTGATGCAATACACATTTCAGCCAATCCCACAGGAGGCTCTATCATCATTGCAAAACTCTGGTGGCCGGGCTATACAGCAACACTCAACGGAAAAACACTTCCTCTCACTGAATACGAAGGACTCATACATATCGAAGTTCCACCACATGTTACAGGCACAGTTATTTGTGAATATTGGCCAAGTTCATGGCGCGTTGCACTGCCCATTTCCGCCCTAGGTGTACTCCTGCTTATCATACTCATCATGTTTTCAAAAAAACTTCCTTGGCTCGCACCGGTGAAGCGTAAACCTTTAGGGGCTGTTTCTAAATAAAGATATTTTTTTGAAGGGGGTTTGGGGGGAAAGCTTTTTTTTATTTTTTAAGTTTTTTTCTTGGGGGGAAACTTTTTTTAGGAAAAAAAAGCTTTCCCCCCACAAGTCTTTCAGAAAAAACACACAAATAAAAGGAATTATCACTATGAATGCAGATATTTATACTCTTCGACGTGAGAGGGTACGCGAGCGGATGCGCAGCTTTGGACTCGACGCCCTTTTTGTGAGTCATGCGGCAAATCGTTTTTATCTGAGTGGTTTTGAACTGCACGACCCGCAATGCAATGAAAGCGCAGGCTATCTTTTAATGACGGCCTCAGGGCAGGATTGGTTGTGTACGGATATGCGATATTTGGACGCGGCAAAACGCCTTTGGAACCCTGAGCGCGTCTTTATTTATGGCGCCAAGAGTCCGGACATGTTGAGAAAATTTCTTCGCGAGAAGGCCGGCGGGCGTATTGGCGTGGAGTTTGGCGCTTTGAGTGCGGCTTTTTGTCGTGAGTTATCGCACGGGCTTGCTCTTACGGACGCACGCGGTATTGTTGAGTCTTTGCGCATTATTAAGGACGGCGCGGAAATTGCTGCGATGGAGCGTTCTTGCGAACTGAATCACAGGCTTATGGAATGGGTTTATCATGAGCTTGCCGTGGGGCGCAGTGAGGCGCAGATATCGTGGAGTATTGAAAAATATTTTCGTGAGCACGGTGCGTCGGAATTGGCCTTTGCCAATATTGTCGCCATAGGGCCAAATGCTGCCTTGCCGCATTATAATCCGGGCAATGTTCAGCTTACAGAAAATTGTCCCATTCTTATTGATGTAGGCGCCCGTCTTGACGATTATTGTTCCGATCAGACGCGTACCTTTTGGGTGGGCGAGGAGGTAAGCGCGAGTTTTATGTTGACCCAGCAACTTGTCCGCACGGCGCAAGATGCGGCGATTGCTGCTATTAGGCCGGGGAAGAAGTGCAGTGAGATATATAAGGTCGCCTACGATGTGTTTCTAGATGAAGGCGTCGAAAAAGAGTTTACGCACGGTCTAGGTCACGGCATTGGCCTTGAGACGCACGAGGCGCCGAGCCTTAATCCGCGTTGTCACACTCTTTTACAGCCCGGCATGGTTGTCACTGTGGAGCCGGGTCTGTATTATCCGCAATGGGGCGGTGTGCGCCGTGAGTTCATGGTTCTTGTGGAAGAAGAGGGCTGTCGTATTCTTTGATGTGTTGCGTTGAATACGCGGTTTTATTTTATTTTTTTTGTGGGGGAGGAAGGGGGAAACTTTTGCTAGCGCCAAAAACTTTCCCCCTTCCTCCCTCACACCATCTCTGTTCTCTGTATCCCTAAGACTCGTTCCTCGCCTAAGGGCTATGCCTTCGGCACCCTTCGGGCAGGCCCTTCTTCCCCCTTCAAAACGCGCTCGCTGTTCCACGAATAAAGAAAAAGTATTATTCAATAAGAATTTTTAATTTAAGTATATACATAAAATATATTTCTTATTGTTCATGTAGCAGCGCCGATTGGCTAGCTAAACAGATGGTTTTTTTGAAGGGGGCTTTGGGGGAAACTTTTTTTTCCTAAAAAAAGTTTCCCCCAAAGTGTTTTTCCAAAAAAAACGAAATTAGAATAACGTGGGCTTTGTAAAAACTGCTTTACTTTTTCCTTGCAATTTCTCAGAATCTATCATTACAATATTTATTATGCATGAAGAAGACTTCCTTACCTCATACGAAACTTGGTTTCAAAGCCCAGAGGGCGTTTTTGCTCTTGAATGTGGCTTGCGGCTCACAAGAGAACGGCTTTCCCCATGGTCACGCCGTGGTCGCTCGCTCTTGCTTATGGGTTTCTCTCATTGGAAAATGGTGGAGATGCTTTGGGAATGCGGATTTGATGTCACCGTCTTTGCTGCCTCTGATATGCACGCGCATATGGTGCGCAGCGCGCTTGACGGAAAAGTCGACGTCTACCAAGGCTCCTTTG
>CAYJHT010000019.1:0-4585 GCA_964369615.1 uncultured Desulfovibrionaceae bacterium | reverse complement strand
TTTGATGATATGTATTTTGATTACGTCGCACTTATGCCACCCCCACGCCTCACGCCATATCCCCCCATTCACAGCATGCTCAAAGAAGCACATCGCCTAGCTCACCGCGGACTCTTTATGCAATGCCTTAACCCCAATTCCCTCTTAGGCATAGGACGACGCACTTCTAATAATCTCCCCACATTTTTACAAAAAGGCTACTGGTGCTCATGGCGCGACGCGCATACCCTCTTAAGAACTATCACCACAAAGGGTCATATTCGCACAGCTTCCGTCTTACACGGCCCACTCGCCTCGTGGAGATATCCACGCTTTACACGTCTCAACGCACGCCCCCTCCCCCACGCATTTGGCGCACTCATGCATATTCGACTTACCCTTGACAATGCCACCCCCCTTACGGGTCTGCCCCTCCTGCATAGCCCAAATCCCCTATCAAATATGGCACCATCCCCTCTCCTTGAACGCCAACAAAATGCTCTGCATGCAAAGCATCATGAAAAAGATACATAATTGCTACGAATAGCTAATACTTTCAATTACAAGACTTTTTCCAGAGTCGACCGCCTTTCGCTGCAATTCTTACTGAATTTATCATTTACAAAAGAGGGAGACGTGGTTTACACAAGAGCCTTCATGAAGGCACAAATGTGCCCATTTTTCAGATATGCTAAGAGAGGTATACCATGGCACTTGGCGACGTTCTAAAAAAATTTAAAATTCTCATTATTCTTGTCCTCCTCGCAGGTCTTTCGGTAGGGGGCTATTTTGGCTGGAAGCACTACAAGTTCTTACAAAGCCCAGAGCATTACGTGGAAAAACTCAACGCTGCACTCAATGCAAATAACAAAGCAGAACTGGCAACCCTCCTCGACCTTAGAAAAATCACAGAAGAACTCGCCGCACGATTTTTGTCAGCGCCCCTACCCAATGAATCTGTCAAACCACAAGACACAGGCCCAACGCAACTTGCAGAAACAATGCAGCTCGCCTTCATTGACGCACTACTCACACGAGATCAAGAGCCGGCACCCGCACCACCCAAAAATCCACTAAGACCCATCGAACCCTTTCCGGATGACTTTGCAAAGCAACTCGTAGGCAATATCACACTTAAGTCTGCTTCTGAAAACTCTGCCGTAGCGCAAGTCAATATCCACTACCCACGCACGAAAAAGGACGTTACCTTCCTCTTGCAAATCGAAAAAAAACCTGACTGGATCATGACGCGCGTCCTCAATATTGACCAATTACTGCAAATATACATCGAAGAAGAAAAAATTATGGATGCTATGCGCCAAGACGCCTACATCACTAAAATGAATGAAAATGCCAAACGCATGAAGGCACAATTCATAGTACACTCCTGCTTCGCCTTCATGCAAACTGTCTCACGACAAGACGGTGGCATCCTCATTGTACGCGTCAAAGGCTACAACAAAGGGCCGCACATTATCAGAAATATGACCCTTGAAACTGTTGTCAGCGCAACGAACCCACAAGGCCCCTTCTCATTCAAACGTAACCTCCACTCAGCAACGCGCATCCTGCCAGCCGTCGACCTTGAAGACTCCTATACTCTCGAACTTGACCCCAATAATGCAGAAGATGCCGCTATACTCCAAGGACATGGATTTAGTTGCACCGCAACACCCACAACCATGACGCTGGGCAATGGAGAATTTCTCTTTGTCCATACACAACAAGATACAAATATCATACAATAAAACTTTAGAATAAAGAAGAGAAAGGAGTTTTTTCATGAAAACATTGACGACACGCTCAACCCACCTCTCCCTCCATGTCCACAAAGACACGGCAACCATGGCGGAACGAGCTGCACACATCTTTGCCGACCAATGCGAAACGGCAATCGCCGAACGAGGCATTTTTACTGTCGCCCTCTCAGGCGGCGTCACCCCGCTACCACTGTACAAACTTCTCAGCAGTGCCGATTGGGCTGAACGCCTGCCATGGGACAAAATTGCCATATATTGGGTCAATGAATGCTGTGTAGAACCAGACAATATCAACAGCTTTTATAATTTCACACGCGAAAACCTCCTTTCAAACGTCAATGCCACGCACTTTTATCGCATGCGAGGCGAAGACCACGCCGAAAAGGCAGCCGAACACTATGACAAGCTCCTGCGACAACACTTTGAAAGTGACCTTCCTCGTTTTGACTTTGTCCTGCTTGGCATGAGCGCCAACGGCAATACAGCATCCATGTTCCCCGGCTCCCCCGCATTACTCGAAAAAAAGCGCCTCTGCCTCGACCAATACGTGCCCGACCGTAAGGCAGACCGCCTTACACTCACCCTGCCCGTCATCAACAATGCCCGCTGCTGTCTCTTCCTCGTCTCAGGCAAAGAAAAACACGCGTCCTTGCAAACTGCTCTCAACCTCCTCGCACCGCCCCAACTGCCCGCACAAATGATTCGACCTGTCTCCGGCGAACTTATTTGGATTGTAGACGACAAAGCAGCTCTCGGTGCGTAGCGAACGGCATTCTCATTTTGTTTTTTTTTGAAAAGACTTGTGGGGGGAAAACTTTTTTTGGAAAAAAAAAGTTTCCCCCCCACACCCCCCTTTCAAAAAAACCATCTGTTTAACTCAACAGTTAGCGCTTTTTAATGGAAGCCTAACAACTCTTTAAGAGTTTTAAAATAAGGTAGTATTGTATATGTGTGGAATTATAGGTTATGCTGGGCATAGGCCGGCAGTTCCCCTCGTAGTGGAAGGCTTACGCCGCTTAGAATATCGTGGTTACGATTCTTCCGGTGTTGCCTTTGTGCAGCAAGGCGCTCTGCATACTGTCCGCGCCGAAGGAAAATTGGCTGCGCTCGAAGATGTATTGACAACAAAACCCATGCCCATGAGCACTGTCGCCATGGGACATACGCGCTGGGCAACACACGGTGTGCCCGCAGAACGCAACGCACACCCGCATAAAGCCAATACAGACTCCCTTGCTCTCGTCCATAATGGCATCATTGAAAACTTTCAAGAACTGAAGGATGCCCACTTGCAAGAGTGCACCTTCCTGTCTGAGACAGACACAGAAGTGCTTGTCAACTTGATTGCCAAGGAACAAAAAAATGCACCAGACTTGCTGCATGCCTTTGCCGCCGCTTTGCGCAAAGCACAAGGCGCCTATGCAGTCTGCCTTATGGATAAAGACGAACCGGGAACCCTCTACGCCGCGCGACTTGCCGCGCCCCTCATCCTAGGAATAGGTACAGGCGAAAACTTTGTCGCCTCAGATATTCCCGCCTTCCTGCCATACACACGCCGCGTCATATTTCTTGATGATGGAGAAATCGTAAAAATCACGGCGACAAGTCACGAAATCCTGCGCCTTGATGACTTGACTCCCGTCGAAAAACGCGTTGACGAAATCACTTGGGATATGCAAGCCGCCCAAAAAGACGGCTACAAACACTTTATGCTCAAGGAAATATTTGAACAGCCGCGCGTTATTCAAGACGGCCTTGTTGGGCGTATTCACGAGGACAAGGTGCTCCTGCCAGAACTCGACGCACTGCCAGTGCCTAAGCGCATCACCATCATTGCCTGCGGCACATCATACAATGCCGGCCTGTGGTCAAAGCATATTTTTGAACGCTGGGCACATATTCCTGTTCACGTAGAAATCGCGTCCGAGTTTCGCTATGGACAAGTCCTTCTCAACAGCGATGACTTTGTCATCGTCATAAGCCAAAGCGGCGAAACCGCAGACACACTCGCCGCCCTCAACGCCGCCAAGCAAAAAGGCGCCACGTGCGTGGGCCTGTGCAATGTCGTCGGTTCAAACATCGCCCGCGAGTCGTCAGTCGTATTCTATACACAAGCAGGACCTGAAATAAGTGTGGCGTCAACAAAGGCCATGTGCAGTCAGATGCTTCTTCTGACACTCATGACTTTACGCTTTGCAGAACGCAAAGGAACACTTTCTGCCCCGCAAATAGCAGGCTATATCCACGCACTCAAAGCACTCCCAAGCCAATTAGAAGAAGCCTTGCCCACCATGCGTGCCGAAGCGCAAAGACTGTCGACAGTATACGCGCAAAGCCGAAGCTTCTTCTTTCTTGGACGCGGACACTCCTTCGCTATGGCTCTGGAAGGCGCACTGAAATTGAAAGAATTGTCCTACATTCACGCAGAAGGCTATGCTTCCGGCGAAATGAAGCACGGCCCAATCGCCCTTATCGACCCAAGCTTCCCCACCTTTGCCATTGCCCTCGATGACGAAATATTCCCCAAGGCAAAGTCAAATATTCTTGAAGTGCACGCACGACGCGGAAAAATTATTGCACTCGTCAATGGCGACCAAGGAAAAGCAGAGTTACAAAGCATTCAAGACAATGGAAGCTCCTTGTGGGAAATTCCCATGGCCTTGGGCATGCTTTCCGGTTTCTTTAGCTTGCCCGCCGTCCAGCTCTTCAGCTATGAAATGGCAGACTACCTCGGCACAGACGTCGACCAGCCGCGCAATCTTGCAAAGAGTGTGACTGTGGAATAAGTATTCTAGTAGCTTGTGTTTTCTAAAAGTTTATTTTGTTTTTTCTGAAAGGCTTGTGGG
>CAYJHT010000018.1:0-12567 GCA_964369615.1 uncultured Desulfovibrionaceae bacterium | reverse complement strand
ACCTAATCTGACAGTACCGTTCTTTACCTGTACATCGCTGGTAGACCCAAGCTGCGTGAACAATACACCGCCGTCCGGTTCACCCGTAATACTCACATCAGAACCATTTTCAATGACTATGGAGCTTTGCAAGTCACCGGCGACGGAACCCACAATAATACTGCCGCCGTTATCAACCACACCGCTCCCGATGCCCACGCTCTCATCGAGCACAGTACCGGCCTTAAGTTTGCTCAACACACCTGAATCGTCAAGTTCCACGTTCACAAGCTTAAGGGTGGCGTTTGCACCTTGGATAAGCGCATTTTCTCCGCCTACAAGGAACTTGTTATACTCTTCCCAGCTCAGGGTGGCGCCTTCTAGGCCTGTCACTTGCAAAGTGCCCCAAAATGCGTCAGCTACTTTATTGGCGGAGTCAGCATAGCTGACAGTGCCCTCAGTGTGAGAGAAACCAAGGTTTTTATTATCCACAATCAAGGTTCCGAGACCCGGTTCTCCAAGCATATTTGCTTGCTTCAATTCGTCCGGTTCAAGATGCGCAAAACCATTTGCACCAACAATTACGGTGCCGCCCCTGACATCTAAGGTGGTACCGCCAAGGATGTTGAGACCACTTTCTGCCGTGACAGTCAAAGTCGTCCCAGCACTTAAGGTGGTGGTACCAATGATAGTGGCAGAGTTGGTAGAATTATCTTCGGTGTAAGCCACCACCAGCGTACCGCCAGCAACAGTCAAAGCATTATGAATGCTACCGCCGCCGACGAGCTTAAGCATACCGCCGTTCATGGTCGCATCAACACCTGCAAGACTCTTCGTCTCAATATGAATAGCACCGCCCATAGTACCCTTACCGCCAAGGGTCAAGGTATCTTTCACCACCAGCATACCGCCGCCTATGGTCTGTATTTGACCGGCAGCAATCTCATGAGTTGAAACAAAGTTGGCAGTGTCAATGCTCACATTATCCAGCACAAGCTTACCATTATCGCGTACAGCATATGCGCCGGCTAAAAGGTCGGTAGCTACACCTTCTGCATTCACATTGACTGCAGCAGCACTTAAATCTAAGGTGCCGCCGTTAATAAATATCCTTGCACCGGCTACGTCAGTGAAATTGTCATCTACGCTTAAGGCTGCGGGATCGTCGTTAAAGGAAAGAACATTCACCTGACCGCCGTCATTGACGATTAATGTATCCACAGTGCTCACTACCCTTTCTACCAAAAACTCGACAGCACCGCCTGCGCCGCCAAGACCTGCGCCCGAAGGATCATCGGCACCGGCCTTGCCACCGGTAAGGCTTATTTTTGTATAGCTATCTCCGTCACCGGCATTGAATATAAGGTCACCGCCGGCGCCGCCGTCAAATTCACCGAAAGCATCGCCGCCACTGCCACCCACGAAGTCGTAGGCTTGCCCGTTATTACCGTAAACAGTCACTGAACCACCCTTGCCGCCGCCGGCAATGGCATTGGCATCACCGCCTTGTCCGCCTTGAGAGCTATATGTCCCCGTAAAGCCGCTTAAGTCCGCATTACTTATATCAAAAACTGCATTGCCGCCCGTTCTGCTTCCGCCGGTTTCACCGGTACCGCCTTGCACAACGATCATACCGTCACCTGTGACAGTTCCGTTGATTATGAGGTGTGTCTGCCTACCCTCTCCGCCATTTTCATAATTCCCACCGGCTACGATGAGGGCAGCAATGCCTTGACCGTAGGTTGGGGCAGCAAGGGCATTGGCACCATTTTTCATTGTCACAGTGCCAATGGTAACCGTATTATCAAGATTACCCAGAGCTTGCACCACGAACTCGGCATTATTCATGCTTGATGTGAGCGTCGTCGTCGTGTCAACGTCACCGCCGGTGATGGTCACATTCCCAATGGTGCCTTTATTGAGCACCAATTGTGAACCGCCGCCTTTGAAGTTAGCGGTATTGACGCCACCTATGATGTGTACATTTTGCGCCTCAAGGGTACCTGCTGCGACCATTTGTGTAGTACCGCCGTGAGCAGTCGTAGCGCCACCGCCTGTGAGGTTCACGGTATCTGCCACAGTCACAGTACCGCCAAAGCTCACACGGGCATCGGCTTGATTGGGATTATCGGCAGAGAGATTATCAGAACCTGTCACATGCACATTGGCAGCTTCAGTATTGAGCAAGAAGAAATCGTTGGCACCATTGGCGAAATTCATATTGCCTGCTACGTCAATCATACCGGTGCCGGCAAAGGTATTGGCGGCAGCGGAAGAATACTTTCCGGCGACGTTTAAGGTGCCGTTGATGCTGGCATTGCTGGTGTTCACATTGTTAGCCACAAGGTCACCGGCAATATGACCGCTTCCATTAGTATCTACAGTAAATTTAGCACTCCCTAAAGTAGTCTCCTTGCCAAGCGAACCAAGGGTGCCGCCATTTGACAAGACAATATTGGTAGCAGAGAGGTCAAGATCGGTAGCATTCTTGTTCGTATCCAAGGCATTCAAAGTACCGCCTGCCACGTTCAATATACCAGCACCGCTTACAGAAGCATCTTGCAAGGATAAAGTAGCTTTTTCATGGACAGTCGCCTTGCCATACTCAAAAATCTTGATATCTCCTGTCGCTATGGTGCTGCTTTCGTCAGTGACACCGGCAATACCGATGTGCACCACACCGCCCCCTGCTGTGTTTCCGGTCACATTTAACGCAAGCTTTATTTCACCGCCACCGGTGAAGGTGAGAACGCTGTTTACCTGTGCATTGCTGGCACCTAGGGTTATACCGCCGGTTCCAGATCCGTCTTCCAAACTTTGGGTCTGAATGTTCACAGCAGTATCAATGACGGCCTCACCGGAACCTGCCGCGCCTACGCTCAATGTGCCGTCAACGTCCAGCAAGCTAGCCGCATTCCCCTTGAAGTTAATTTGACCGACATTGGCACTCATACCTTTCTCAGATACCAAGTTGTCAGAATTTATGGTCAAGTCGGCCACATTCAAGGTGCCGCCGTCAAGATTGTACATGCCTTCTAAAATGTTTGTACCGCTCGGGGCAGCTAAAGAGGCATTCACAGTAGCGTCAGAGAGATCCAATCTACCCTTGGCACCGATGTTAACAACGAAGTCCGTGCTGTCATTGTACACCCCCGTAGCGACCCCTGCGGCAGCAAGGCTTAAGGTAGCTGTGTAGTCACCAACACCTGCTATATTGATGACACCCTTAGCAGCCGCACCGCTACCGGTATCAGCACCGCTTATGTTTTTCACGTTTAAGGTGCTGTCTTGTACAGCTGGACTTGCGACACCAGCATCAGCCGTCACATTCACAATGGAAGAACCTACCATGTCCATGATAATGGTATCGGTAGTGACACTTTCGTTAGTGACGTTAAATACAGCATTACCGCCTGCGCCAGCATTGGTACCGATACCAGCATTACCGCCTTTTAAGGTGATGATACCGTAATCTCTACCATCGTTAGCTTCAAGTATTATGTCGCCGCCCTTACCGCCAATACCCCCGTTGGCATCACCGCCGGCACCAGCGGTTAAAATATAGGTATCACTCATATTATCGTTAATTATGACATCACCACCTGCGCCGCCGCTTACTTGAATAACACCATCTACACCACCGTCACCGCCTGTACCGCCTGTATAGATAAAGGTCACATTTTCAGAAACAGTGGCGCCCTCTTTCAATTTTATATAGGCATTGCCACCGTCGGCTCCGGCAACAGCGCCAACAGCATGGGCGCCGTCACCGCCTTGGAGATTCAAGATGCCGGTACCACTGATGTTTCCGGCTACAGTCAATGTGGTATGAGCCCCATTTTCGGCTCCGGAGGCAGTGCCGCCTTGTACGTTCAATATGCTCGTCGCAGTAGCCTCGGCCTGCGTAAAAGTTACATCCCCGTCAACCGTAAACTCACCGCCCTTCACGTTGAAAAAGGCGCCATACGATGATGAGGAAGAAAGAGACAGAGAGGCGGCGCTCCCTCCAGCATTCATAGTAAGCGACACATTATCACTGATCGCCTGAGAGGTAGCCACACTCACATTGGCAGCATTGAAAGGCACGTTGAATGTACTTGTGGAACCTGCTTCAAAACTCGCATCACCGCTCACGTTCATGACTCCGGTATCACCCGCAGTACCGAAAGTATTTGTTTGAGCGGATTCAGAAATATATCTACCCGCAACGCTTAAGATGCCATTGAAGTTTGTGGCGCTCACACCTCTCCCTATGAGGCCACCCATAATGTGGGCCGATTGACCTTCTTCCATCGCGTCCACATTAACAATACCGCTTAAGACGGTGTCAGTCGCGGCAGAGCCCACTTTAGCACCGGCTTGCAGCTTCACATTTGCGAGAGTGAAGTTTTGAGCATCACCGGAAGCATCCAGACTGTTAACCACACCTGCAATGTTGGTGACATTGTTGCCATCAAATGCATCTAGTGCGCTTTTCAAGAGCAAGGCACCGTCATTTTTGATATTGAAGGTTCCTTGATCGGGAGTGAGCAGCAAGTCAGCGGCCTTATCCAAGACAAAGACAGCGTTTTTTTGCACATTGATGACGCCGTCAGCTCCCAAGGTAAGGCTCTTGCCATCAGTGATGACGCTTTGGTTTGCAAGAGTTGCCACATCGCTTGCGTCAGTGCCTTCCATATTGACGATACCGCCGACACTCACGTTTGTATCAATGCTACCGCCACCGACGAAGGTCAAATTTGCACCGGATGCAACGGTCGTATCAACACCTGCCAAGCTTTTGGTTTTGATGTTGACGCCAGAGGCAAGAGTACCGCTGCTTTCAAGAGTCAAGGTGTCTTCCACTGAAAGCACGCTCTTGGAATTATTATTAAACGCAATAGCAGCGGACTGTGCGCTATCCCCTAACAGCTTGCCCGCGTCGATGCTCAAGTTGGCAAGGTATAAGGTGCCGCCGTTAAGGCTCGTTGCACCGACGAATGCGCCGCCTATGTCAGCATCGGCAGAAATATCTAAGGTGGCTCCTTCGTCTACATTGACAACACCGCCACTGGACACATTAAAATCATTCACAGTAAGAACATTGCCGTCTCCGCGCACAACTACATCGCTGTCGTTGACTCCACCCACCGTTAAGCCAACAAGGCTACCGCCACCGTTGAGCTTTAAGTTCGCACCGTCAATGGTAATGGCGTCTGTGGCATTTAAACTGCCGTTAATGATAGTTGTGCCGGCAAATGTGAGGCTAGAAAAATTATCCACATTGAGGGAGGCGGCATTGACGGTAGCGTCATCCAAGGTCAAGGTTACATAGTCAATGTCTAAATCGACACTCCCCTGCGAGTTGAACGCATTGAGGGTGCCAGTCACATTTACCTGTTGCGTGGCAGAATAACCTCTGTTACCTACGATGCTTGCGGCAGTTCCGGACGTATTCAAAGCAAGTGTTCCGTCAACATCTAAGCGCGACACTCCCTCGGCACCTTGCAACGACACTGTAGCGTTCTTTGCCTGGGGAATACCGTTCACTATAAGGGTAATACCGCTCACTGTATGGGTAAGACCGCTAGAGATGGTATAGAGAGTGGTGCGCGTTGCATAGCTGCCGCCCACCACATTCAAACTCTCACTGGTAATTGATGTAACGTTTTCAGTGCCTTGTTTAAGGGTCACGGAGAAGTCCTTGTCAAGGCTCATAGGGCCTATGGTCATGGTGTTCAAAGACGGTTCACGTCCGTCAATGGTGAGATCAAAGTCGCCTGCAGCACTTTCGCTGTCCGTTGTTACCTTATCTCCAGCTTCAGGCGCCCCGCCGCTAGCACACAAACTAACAGTACCGCCGCTATCACCTGAAATACTGATATCATTTGCGCCTGCAACACCGGCATCGCCTGCCACCAGCATGGAGGCCACGGCAAGAGAGCCAAAAGTGTTTAAAAGGCAACATTTTTTGAGCACCGCACTGTAACGATTAATGAGATTACCTATGGCACTTCTTGATAGCATATAACGTTCCTTTCTGATTGATTACATTGATTGAAAATAAATAATAGATAAATTACCACAAAAAAAAATATTTGTAAAAAATTGATTTTATGACAATTTTGGTCTTTAGTTATTGGGGTTTAGACAGTGGTAAGTTTGAAAGTTGCCACTCACAGGCACGGCATTCTAATTTTGTTTTTTTGAAAGGGCTTTGGGGGGAAAGCTTTTTTTTCCTAAAAAAAGTTTCCCCCCAAGAAAAAAATAAAAAAAGCTTTCTCCCAAACCCCCCTTCAAAAAAATATCTTTATTTAGAAACAGCCCCTAGGTAATTTTTGACACTGTTCAAACTACATGATAGTCGTTCTGCAAGGGTGTGTTACGTAGACCAGCGGTGGTTTTTTTGAAAGAGGTTTGTGGAAGACTTTTCTCTTGGGGGAAAACTTTTTTGGGAAAAAAAGTTTCCCCTCACAAGATTTTCAGAAAAAACAAACATACACTTTTAAAAAAACAAAAAAACCGAAAGTGAGAAATATTCCGTGAACAGAATTTATGCTATTTTGGCCTTTGGTAGTTGGGCTTTGCTTCTTTGGCCTTTTCCGAAGGAAGTTTTTTTAGCTGCTTGCTTTGCGTGTCTTTTGCGTCCTTTGTATGCGCGGATGTTACAAAGCTGGCGCCCTTCGTATGCGACTGCCGCTATGGCTGCAGGTCTGTGTGTTGGAACTATATTGCCTATAACAATTGTTGTCCTTATGGTGACACCGCAAGCCGCTGCGGGTTTACAGCTATTGAACAACCTTCAACAGTCTGGTTGGATTCACGGCCCTGAGATGCAGTCCTTTATTGACGATATTGACGCATGGTTACGAATGATTCCGGGGATGGAAGGCGGCATCACACAAATAACAGCGGAATTGACTTCATTTTTAGCATCAGCCATACAGGGGCTTGTGAGCGGTGGCCTTGGCATTGCAGGCAGTACTATGAGCTTTATGCTGAGATTGTGCGTACTTATTTCTTTGGCGCTTATAGGTATTATTTATGGGCCGCACTTCTTTTCTTTTGCGCACATAATTACACGCTTTCCCTTTGATGTTTTGGAGCGCCTTGTGCTTGCTGTGCGTCATGCGATCCGTGCGGTGTTGTGGGGTGTTGTGCTTGTGGCGTGCATCCAGGGTTTTTTATGTGGTCTTGCTTTTGTTTTTGCAGGCTTAAGTGGCGGCGCATTTTGGGGACTTGTGGCGGCCTTTGTGGCGCCATTGCCTATCATTGGCACAAGCATTGTTTGGATTCCGGCATGCATTTATATATGGTTTGCCATTTCAAAGAGTGCGGCTGTGGGTTTGTTTTTATGGTGCGGTTTTATTGTGGTAGGGGCAGATAATTTCTTACGTCCCTTCTTTTTGAGGGACGGTCTGAACGCTTCTTTTGCAGTGGTGCTCATTGCTATTTTATGCGGTCTTATGGCTTTTGGGCCTACGGGTATTGTGGCAGGGCCTGTGCTTGCTGCCTTTGCTTTGCAGGCAGCGCGCGAGACGGAGCTTGCCTCACAAAAAGCGAAATAGAAAATGCCAGAAAAGATAAACAAACTTTTCTGGCATTTTCTATTGATACTATAGAGTGGCAATTATGTGTACTGCGGCTCAATTTCTCGAATAATTTGAAAGCCCTTCATAGATTTTACCGTACATCCAAGCCCTTGATACTTTGTCACACCTGCAATGGTGCATGGTAAGAGGTCTTCGACGTCTGTGTCAAGGACAAGGACATCTCCGACTTGCATACGCAAGAGCTGGTTGCCTGTAATTTGTGTACTGCCAAAGTGGATTTTAAATTCCACAGGCGTCTCAAGGAGGCGCTCTTTGAGGCGTGCAACCCATGCATGGTCAACTTCAAGGCGTTCTGTTTGGAAGCTTGCGTGGAGTTTTGAGCGAATAGGTTCGATGGTTGCATAGGGAAGGCAGATGACCATGGAGCCAATGGCTGTATCGAGTTCTACTTCAAAAGTGATAACAACGACCACATCGCTTGCAGGTACAATGGCGGCAAATTGTGGATTAATTTCTGAGCGAACAAGTTCAAGTTTCACATCGTGTACGGGGCGCCATGATTCTTCCATGCTCTGCAAGGAGATTTTAACGATTTTATCCACGACTGCTTGTTCGATACGTGTAAATTCGCGGCCCTCGACCTTTGGTTGGGAGCCTGCACCGCCAAAGATATTTTCCACCAAGGCAAAGACAAGTCGAGAGTCTACCACTACTATGGCATTGCCACGCAAGGGATCCATCTTAAAAATATTAATACTCGTAGGTACGGGCAAGGAGCGAATAAATTCGCCAAATTTTGCCATATCTATAGAAATAGGATTTAATTCTACGCGTTTACGAATGGTGTTTGAAAGGGCATTGGTGCACAAACGCGCAAAGCGATCGTTGACAATTTCCAAAACTGGCATCCGTCCACGGATAATACGATCTTGATTTGCAAGGTCAAAGGGAACGATGCCCGTATCGTCCTCGAGACCATCGGATTCACTTTCTATTTCACCGCCTGAAAGGCCGCGCAATAAAGCATCAACTTCATCTTGTGCCAATATTTTGTTCATGGAAGACCCTTTATTGAGGAATAAAAAAATACAATGAATATGGAGCGATGTACAGGCTGCACATTCTCGCAACGTCCCTGCGATTATTAAATGCAATTTCTGTGCCGTCAACCCCTCATCAGTTTTCTGACCCATTTACGCGCAAGCGCAAGCTGCTGTTCTCTGCTCAAAGCTGCACCGTCAAGCTTCGCAGCCTTAACCATACGCAAAACAATACCCACACGAGGCCCTGAAGCAAGACCCATACCCAATACATCCCCCCCGTTAATATCAAGCTTTTCATGCTTCCAAGTCGTGATATAACGAGAAATATACATGCGCACCTTTTCTAAAGAAGTCTTTGCCATAATATAAAGCAAGGCCTCTAAAGGAACACCTTCAAGAAGATCACACAACTTACTCACCTTGCGCGTCCTCTTCTTACTCCATGCCTCCACATTCGGCTGCAAACGATACACAAGCACATGAAGCTGCAAAAATTCCTGCTGCTGCACCCTCGCAAGACCTATACGCGTCAAAATTGCGGCACAATCCTTATAACCAAACTTACAACACATACCAAGCATATACACAATCCAACGCTCCGGAACCTCCGAAAAATAAAGCAACTTATACCAGTCAACTATGTCGCGAAGCCTCTGAAGAAGTTGCAGTTTTCGTGGATAAATTTGTAATTGCGGATGTATGGCTTGAAGAATGCCCAATTCGTAAAGCCTACTCAAAACACATACAGGATTTTGCTCTGCAAAAATCATCTGCAATTCATGCAAAAGACGTGCGCCCGAAAGCTTGTCCATAAGCTTCAAAGTCAACGCATTCTTAATAAGACGCTCAAGCCCTAAACCTAACTTAAAAGCATAACGCTGCTCAAATCGCACCGCACGCAAACAACGAGACGGATCCTCGACAAAGCTCAATGTGTGCAAAACACGAATCTTCTTGTCCAAAATATCCCGCTGACCACCAAAAAAATCGACCAATTGCCCAAAATTTTGTTTGCCTAAATGAATGGCAAGCGCATTTATCGTGAAATCACGACGCAATAAATCCAACTTGATAGAAGAATGCTCAACCGTAGGCAATGCCGCAGGCTGCTCGTAATACTCAAGACGCGCCGTCGCTACATCAATACGCCCTATCCCGCCACGATCCTCGTCAAAAATAACAATGGATGTCATAAATTTCGCGTGCTCACGAACACGACCGCCAAGCTCTCGCGCAAGCTCTCGCGCAAACTCAAGACCATTGCCCTCAACAACAATATCTATATCAAAATTAGCACGCTCAAGCAAAACATCTCGCACAAAACCGCCAACCACATAGGTGGCAAATCCCAGCGTGTCACCTAAATCACCCACATGCTCCAAAAGAGTAAAAAGATGCTTTGGCAAACGATCACGCAAAAGCTTCGTCAAACTGCGAACCTTACGCTCATGTCCAAGAGGTATAGGTGTCCCTTTTGGGTTCTCTACAAAAATATCAATAAGATCTGTGCGTGTCACAACGCCCACAACATCATTGCTCTTTGCCACATCCACAATAGGCACAAGGTGCTGATGCTCATTCATAATAACTTGGATAAGATCTGCAAGAGAAGCGTCCGGAGGAAGAGTGCGTACATTCTTATCTGTATATGTCTCTATATCATCAAGCTGGTGATTCACTGCCCGACTGGCAGTGTGAGCATCCAAAATCCCCACACACTGACGACTGCCACGCGCAAAGACAAGAATAGCTTTGACGTCAAAATGCGTCATAAACTCATGGGCATCATGCATAGTCTTATGCACCTCAATGCCAAGAGGCGGCGCAGACATATAATCGCGTGCGCATTTTTCCGTATACGACTGAACATACAAAGCATGCAAAATAGATTCGCGTACCTGAAAAATTGTTTTGTCACGCACAGACGCAGAAGCCGCATACGCATGCCCACCACCACCAAGACTCGTACACACCGCACCCACATTAATAGCATCACTGCGACTTCGTGCCACAACCGTAATACGATCCCCCATACGACCCACTGCAAAAAGGACTAAAAAACGCTCCATCTCCATCAGCTTATGCGCAAGCAATGCAAAGTCACCTAAATAACTCTCCATAGAAACCTCTGCAATCACAACAGTCACCTCCCCCACAGCATACGTGGTGGCAGACTCTAACAAAGCATTGAGCGCCTGCACATGCGCACTCGTAAGCTCGTTGGCAACAAGAGCAGCAATAGCATTGACATCCATCCCACGCTCCTTAAGCCACGCCGCCGCCAAAAAATCCGTAGGCGTAGCCGAAGAAAATGTGAATGAACCCGTATCCGCATAAATCCCCAAACCCAAAACCGTAGCATCCTGACAACACAAAGAAGCACTTCGATGACACAATGCCGCACACGCAGAATGTACACCCTTTTGCATCTCCCGTAATGCATACACAAGCAATGTCGTACACGCCCCCACAGGCAAAACAATACTATGACTCCCCACAATATCGTCCGAAGAATCAGGATGATGATCCCATATATGAATATCAACAATATTGCGGTCAAGCAAAGGCTGAATATGCGGCAAACGCGACCGCTGTCGCGTATCCACAAGAACAAGACGCGTAATACTGTCCCATTCAATCTGATCCGCCTTCTTAAAATTATACAAAACCGAGGCCACATCATGGTAAAATTCATGTAATAACTTTTCCTGCGTGCCCGGAAAAAGAAGAACCGCACCCTCATACAAATGATGCGCCGCAATCAGTGCAGCAAAAGCGTCAAAGTCCGCATTTATATGACATGTAATAAGTGTTGTCGCATTCTTATGAGACTCAAGAAAAGCAAAAGGCGATGAGTGCCCCGCAAAGCCCGCAGCGTCCAATATCTGCGAAAAAGACTCAAAACGCCGATCTCGCGCCGCAGGATCAGTAAATAATACAGGCACAATAGGCTTCTTTTTGAAAACACCTTTTTTCCGCCTCGCAAGACGCAAAGTCCTACTTCTCATCTGCAAACCCCTTTTGCCCACGCGGATGAAAACGCCTATGCACATCAATCAGACGATGCACTTGCACATGCGTATAGATCTCTGTAGCACTTATATCACTGTGTCCCAAAAGCACTTGCACAGTACGCAAATCCGCGCCGCCCTCAAGAAGATGTGTCGCAAACGAATGTCGAAATGTGTGCGGCGAAATCGAACGAGAAATCCCCACACTCAATGCATACTTCTTCACCATTTTCCACACATATTGACGCGTCAAACCACGCCCTGAACGATTTAAAAAAACAAAGTCTTCCTTAGGAGAAAAAAGCCCGCGCCACTCCCGCACATATCCTTGCAAAAGCGCCATAGCAGACTCATGCACAGGCACAAAACGCTCCTTCGAACCCTTCCCCCAAATACGCACAAGACGACGCTCCGCATCAATATGCATAAGACGCATGTCACACAATTCCGTCACCCGCAAACCAGAAGCATAAAGTAATTCAAGC
This sequence comes from uncultured Desulfovibrionaceae bacterium, assembly GCA_964369615.1. Classification (GTDB taxonomy): domain Bacteria; phylum Desulfobacterota; class Desulfovibrionia; order Desulfovibrionales; family Desulfovibrionaceae; genus CAYJAD01. The sequence goes on along the minus strand of CAYJHT010000018.1, from coordinate 517 downwards.
ACACAACGATCACGCACACCTAAACGATCCTTCATATCCGGCGCCTGCAAAAGAGCACTCATCTCCTCCCTACTCAAAAAATCCGGCAAAAGAGACGGAAGCCTAGGACTCTCCAAAAGACTTGCAGGACTCTTTTCTAAAATCCCCTCCTCAACCAAATAAGCAAAAAAACCCCGCAACGTAGACAAATGCCGCGAAAGAGTACGCCCCGCATAGCCCTTACCACGCAACCACGCAAGATACAAGAACAACTCCGGTTCCTTAACATCTTCCAATACTAAACCTACCCTGCCCCCTCTCTCGCACAAAGAACAACAAGACTCTTGCGAACTATTTCCTTGACTTTCTTGCATAAAACAAAAAAAATTCTTCAAGTCTTGCCCATAAGCAGCCGCTGTATGTGGCGACAAGCCCCGCTCTGCAAGCAAAGAATCAAGCCACTCCTCAACAAGAGGCATCGGGAAAAATTCACTCATAAACTTTGCCCCTTTTTGAAGGTTGTTAAGCACTTGGGGGG
>CAYJHT010000017.1:0-12873 GCA_964369615.1 uncultured Desulfovibrionaceae bacterium | reverse complement strand
CCTCTGTGGCTATGAACGACGGCGAAGTAGGCTTGAACGCAGGCAATGCCATGAAGAATGGTGTGGGCGTATGGCTCATGCCCCTCTACAAATGGACATCCACCCACGGCCTTGAAAGCAACGGCTTTGACAGCGGTTACAACTCAGGCCTTGGCGGTATCGCTCTTGGTGTAGACTACACCATGAACGAATCTGTCCGCGTAGGTCTCGCCTTCAACGTGGGTGCAGGTTATAGCAGCTCCACAGGCGACCTTAGCGAAACGAACACGAGCTTCGATTTCTGGGGACTGTCACTCTATGCCGGCTATCAGAAGAACAACTTCGGCCTTGCCTTTGATGTGGGCTACAGCGGTTCTTACAATGATGTGACACAAGACACGCCCGCAGGTTCCGGCCTCGGTTCCTATGAAGCGGACGTCGACGCCTCTGTGTGGACAGTAGGTTTGAATGCCGAATACACCATTGAAACCGAAGTCCTTGACATTACACCCCATGTGGGCGTGCGTTACATGGGCGTAACCACTCATGGGCACGATGTGAACGGCAATGCCGGCACAGTCTTTGAGGTTGACCAAGCCTATCAGGGCGTGTGGTACTTCCCCGTAGGCGTAACATTGTCCTCCGACGTGGACATGAACAATGGCTGGACATTCACGCCAAAGCTTGACCTTGGCTTTGTGGCTGCGGCAGGTGAGCTTGATGCGAAAACATCAGCCTCCATGCCCGGCGTCTCCACCGGACTGGAAACGGAGATGCAAACCGTGGACGGCTTTGCCTTCAACGGTGGCCTTGGCTTTGATATCGCCAATGAAAACGTCAGCTTCGGTTTAAACTATAACTTGCAAGCCTCCGAACACGAAACGGGACACATGGTCTTTGGTACCTTCCGTTACGAGTTCTAAAAATACTCTGAGAGTATAACCTTTTAAGCCTCGACCTGCCATGCGGGTCGGGGCTTTTGGGGTGAAAAATGAGCGTAATTCGTTGAGAGTAAATTAAGGCAAGATTTCAACATAATAAGGAAGAACACGGTATGCAAAGCAAGAATGCCATAGGCAACTTAATAAATAAGTACAGAGCGGTCTTAAAAAAATGTACCCTATTAAACACCTTTGGCACCCTTGCAGTGCTCACAGCCCTGAGTACAGGCATGGTAGGCATGCTTGACGTAAGCTGTAGCCACGCTCGCTCCTTAAATGATGTGACCGAAGACATCAGCGCACCCGATGAAATCGTCACAAGCGGTGACCTCAGCACGGCTGTTAATGCCATTTTCGCAGGGGTGGCGGGTCTTGGGCAGGTTTCCGGCTTTAACGATACACAGGGCTTCCCCGCAAGCCTGACACTCACAGGCCTTGGTACGACAGGAGGCGTTTTAAGTACCTCAAATCTACAAGTTCTCAATGCTGCGACACTTATCCTTGGTGTCGAAACATCCCCTGTCACCGTCATCAACGGTCACTTGATAGCCTCCGGTGCCTATCAACGTGGCGCTGGAAATCCGTATTATTCCACGGCAGAAGTTCAGTACACGGATTTAACAGTCGCAGGTGGTGTGTTGGTGGAAAAATCCGCACGCCTTTATATTAACGACGGAGCAAGCCTCACCGCTGAATTTATAGATATTTCCCTTAATGGCGGCGGCACGGGAGTGTCTGCCACACCCACGCTCTATGTGGGTGCCTTTGGCAATGACGGAAGCGGAAAAGGCGATCTACGGGTGACTGGCGCTGACGGTATTCAGCTCAACGACGGTCAAATGTATGTAGGCGACGGGTCCATTATTACCACAAAAATCGTCGGTGAAGGCGTTCGCTCCGCTGTTCTGGTGGGTTCCGTCAGAAATGCAGGACACAAAGGCACACTCACCGTTACTGGTGAAGAGGGCATCGATTTTAGCACTGTCACAGGCGGCTCCATCTTCGTCAGTAACGGTACCATGAACACGCCCACCATCAGTATCACCAACGGCGCACGCGTTCGTGTCGGTGAGACAGATAACACCTACACCACAGGGACGCTCAACATCACGGGGGCAGCTGGCCTTGTCATGGATAATGAAGCCTATTTCGATACGCTCTATGGTGTGGCAAATATTTCGGCAATACATATGACCAACGGCGCCTTCGTGCGTGTGGGTTCAGAAGAAACGCATGCGCAAGTCAGCGCTCAAATAAATGTGGCTGCCGCAGGCACACATGACACCGCAGACTTTGTGCAACCTACATTTTTATCTGACGGGCAAGTACAAAGCGCCTTCGGCAAAATCGCCATCGGCAGTGTGGGCACTTACAATATTGACAATCACCTCACCCTTGGCACATCGGCGCCGCTCAACATTGCGGGCACTCTTGCGGCAAATTCCATAAGCCTTGGCGGCAACCTTATCATCGACGGCGGTACCTTGCGCGCGGCGGGTGACTTGACATCTTCAGCAGGTGGCAGCAGTATCACTATCCGCTCAAATACTGCGCAAATTGTACGCGGAGAAACCATCTACGATAACCAACTCAATGCCGGTGCTCTTGAACTTGCAGCAAATGGCGCTGCTATACTCGGCGCACAAGTGATCGTAGACGATGCCAATGCCAGCCTCCTTGTCAGCTCCGGCTCGTGGACGGCGCAGCAGGCTATTTCCGTGCAACAAGGTTCCCTCGTCGTAAAGAACGCAAGCCTTGACACCAGCGGCACGACGCTCAGCGCGGCAAGTGGGGCGACGGTCAATCTTTCCGGCGGCACACTCACGGCGACTCTTGCCGACTTTGGCAGTGTTGACCTCACACAGGCCAGCGGCAGCGAATTTATGAAAAATACTGCCAATATGGCGCCAAATATAATGGGCGATGCAGGCACCTTTTTGACACTGACAGGCTTCAGCTCCGCACTCGGTTTGACACTGACTGAGTATAACATCCTCAAGGAAGAGGTGACCAACGAAATTTTTGGCCTTGGTAACACGGTAGGCGGCGTCACTCTACAGGGTATAACCTTAAATGTTCCGGGTTTGAGCGGTATCGCGGCTGATATGGACGCCCCCACGGAAAGCCTTGTAGCGGGGACACTCACCCACAATGTCACAGCGATTGTAGGATCCATATTATTGTCAGACACATCCACCATCAACGCAGGATCCCTCACCCTCACAGGTCTTGGTGCTGATGCTGTGCTGTCTGAAGGCGCCATCCATGTGCAAGGCGGCGCGCTCACGCTTGGCTATGCGTCGGGAGGAGCGTTTGGCGGGTTGCAAAGTCCGGAGAAAACTATTGTTTCCGGTGCTATCTCTGCCACGGGTGCCACAAGCTCTGTCACCGTAAACCATACGCACACGACCATTGCCGGCGGTGTGGATTTAAAAGACAAAGCCACGTTTACTGTTACGGACACAGGGGGTGTGACGACGCCATCCTTTGTCATGGACGATGCCACCGCCACGGTGGACGGTTCCCTCACGGTCACTGACACGGGTATGACGCTGCAAAACGGTGCTGTCCTTCATAGCACAGGCATAGGTACGGACAGCGTAAGCACTACAAAGCTCGTCATGGACAATGCCCATATGACGGCGGGCAATGCTTTGACGGTCTCCGGTGATGACGGAATCAGCCTCAAAAATGGCGCAAGTCTCACCGTGAGTGCCACACAGGCAAATACGGCAAGCTCCGTCACACAGATTTCTTTTGACAAGGGCACTGCCTTGACCGTGGGCGACGGCATACATGCCCACACACTCACGACTTCAGAAATGACTTTTGTGGATGAAGACAGCGAGGATGAGGCTCTTGTGACGACGTCGAGCATTGCTATCAAGAACAATGCGAACCTCACGCTGAATGACAGTTTTATTGTGGACGTGGAGAGGTTGACGGAGGCGCAAGGCGTCGGAAAAATCGCTGTAGAAAATGGCGCTACATTCTATGTGACGGGGACTTTGTCCTTGGCAGGAAGTGAGGACACAACGACCGGTGCAGGCAGTACGGGGACAGGTGAAAGCACAAGCATCAAATCGACCAATTTCTCCGTGGGCGGCGTTGTGGCAGCAGGCAATATAAATATTTCTGCCAATCAACTGAATGTCCTCAAGGGCACATTGCGCTCCTACGGCGGCGCCGTCACAGGCGGAGATATCGTGCTTGACGGCGGACATATGGAACTTGCAAGCGGCAGTAGCAGCCGTGTTGTTTCGTCCAATGTGACGCTCAAAAACACTGCCAGCACACTGAATTTTACGGGCGGTGACTGGCAAATTGACAATACTGTCACTGTGCAAGACGGTCAGCTCAATATTATGGGGGGTAACACGGTAACCTCCTTCCTGCACTCCACCATTACCATGACGGGCGGCGCCTTCACCGTGGGCGGCGGGTCGGAATTGATTGTCCTTGGCGACCTCAACATAAGCGGCGGCGTAGCTAATATTTCCGGCGGCGCCCTCACTGCAAATATAAGCCATTTTGGCAGCATCGACCTTTCTGCCGCCAGCGGTTCCATGTTTGAAAAGGTGACAGGAGCAGAACCAGAAGACGGCGTACACATTCTTTTAGACACGGACGGCGCCACAGAACTCGTCCTCACAGGATTTGAAAGCACGACAGTGCTGTCGCCTGAAGTCTATACGGCCTTGCTCCAAGAGGTCTTGCGAGAACTCACTGGGGAAGAGCTTGCCATACTCACCATTGAAGGCATCAACTTTAATGTCAGTTCATTCAGCCTTTCCGATGTGAGCGTCCCCATGTCACAGGCCGATGCCACCATCAGGGCAGGCGAGTTTGGTCAACAAAGCCTAACGACGGGTGTGGGTGTGACAGCGACCTTCGCAGGCATTGTGCCCAATGATACCACAGCGGACGCCAGCGTAGCTCACAAGGACGCTGTCTTAAAGCTGACAGGCCTAGGCGATGCTAATGGTATCATCTCACAAGGCAATATTGATATTCTGGCAGGGACATTACAAGTAGGAATTTCAGGCAAAAGTGCCACGGCTGTCGAAATGCAAGGCAATATCAGCGCCACAGGGGCAGAAAGCGCGCTTCTTGTGCAAGGCACCTCTCTCGGTTTTGTGGAAGGGAGCGGCATTTTTATAAAGGACGGCGCACAGGCCACCATCGCCACCAATGCACGCGTGGGCGCCCATGCCTTTGAAGTGGACAATGCCTCCGTCACCGTGAACGGAACTGTGTCCCTTGAAAATGGGCAGGACATAAACATAAGCAATGGCGGTGCGCTGCATATTGACGGTGGCACGGTCAATACCCATGTGTTGGAAGCGACAGACAGCAACATTACTGTGAGCGCCGGCGGCCTGCTCAATATTCATGACAATGCGCATGAAAGCGACGCCAACGCCACTGTCAGCAAGGGGAGCTTTACGGCGAACAAGAGTACTGTCACAGTAGAAGCAGGCGGCACTGTGCGCCTTTCCAAATACACGCTCACGGACAGCCAGTTCCATGTGGGCGGCACGGTGGAGCTTGTGGGTGACCATACAATAAATGTCAATAGTGTGGGTGTGAGCGGCGGTTCCGAGGATTTTGTTCTTCAATCCGAAGGGCTTATGCAAAGCACAGGAACGCTAACTCTCGAAAGGTCAAACGCGGGCGACACACTTAATACAGCAGGCACCCTCGCCGCTGAGCATGTGGTGGTAAGTGGCTCTTTGGAGATGGTGCAAGGCACGGTGAAAGCTCTTGGCGGCAGTGTAAAGGGCGATGCTATCACGGTGAATGGGGGAGTGTTGGAGCTGGCGGCTGGGCTGAACACGGAAGAGGCTTTGCTTGAAAATGCTGTGACAGTAAATACGGGTTCCGTGACGGTTTCCGGCGGGATATGGAATGCAGGGCAAGACATGAGCCTCAATGGCGGCGCGCTTGAAGTAAATGGCGGCACGCTCAAAAGCAGTGGCCTGACGGTCACAGGGACTGCGTCCGTCAGTGTGAAAAATGGCCTTCTCAGCATGGAAAGTGGCGCACTGAGTGTGGCAAATACAGCCACTGTCATCGTGCAAAAAGGCGGCACCCTTGCAGCGCAATTGAGCGATTTTGGTACTGTGACAGGCATGACATTTGACGACAGCACAGGCAGCGTCAAAAGTGATATCCACTCCTACGCCGGCAGTAACCTTATCTTGCAAGGCGCTACGGGGACTTTATCACTAAACGACTATGGTACACTTATCGGCAGCGCAGTCACGGCACTTTTTGACGCGACGACGACACAAAACACGGGCGGCGGCGCCATCACGCTTGACGGTATTTCCGTGGATGTGAGTCAAAGCACCCTTGCGGATATCACGGCAAATATGGGCTTGAATGTGGGCGACCAAGATATCGGCGCAGGGACATTGAACGCACAGGGCGCCCATGTGACATTCTCCCATGTGCGCGAAGTGGCGGGCAGTCACGATGTCAGTGTCGTGTTGGGCACAGTGACGTTTACGGGCAGTGCGTCAAGCGGCACGGTGGGTTCCGGTTCCTTTGCCACCACCGCAGCCGACGGCGCCATATATTTTGGCTCGCAAACAGCACAAACAGCCCAATCTCTCACCGTGGGCGGCTCTGTGACAGCCAATACGGGCACTGTGGGCGTGCAAAATACAGCGCTCACCGTGCAAGGGAATGTGACTGTGAACAATGGGGGTACGTTCACCGTGGGCGAGGGTGCCTCGCTTATTGCGGAACAAAACGTGAATATCGGCGACAGTACAGCGGGCGCCCCTCCTTCCGTCATGCGCCTTGCCAATATGTCTTCACTCACGGCAAAGACTGTGAACCTCTCTGAAGGATCACAGCTCCTTGTGGGGGACGGAACGCAAATTTCACCGGACGGCGCGCACTTTACAGCGCAAGAAGTGAGCCTCAACGGCGGCATGATAGTATTTGACCCTGCGTGGCCAATAGCTTTTCATGAAGGGGCAGAAATTACCAATGCCTCCAGCGGCGCCATTGCCAGATTTACCGCAGGCATCGACGGCGGCCTCATAGTGGGGCAACATTCCACCTTAGTGCTTGGCGACACGGCGACGCAAAACGCCTCCCAGTATGTTCAGGAGGCTTTCAGGCGCACAGGCTTGACATGGGGTCCCAATGACATAAGCGCCGCCCTCTTCATAAGTCAAGCGCAAGACCTTGATGTCACAAAGGGTTCCATCATCGTGAACGGCGCATTGACCGCAGCTCCGGCAAGCACAACAGGCGGTGATATCGTCTTTGCGGACAATTCCGTACTTATGGTGGATGCCGGCAATATCACTACCAAGGCGCCCATCAGTGTGACCGGCGGGACAGAAGGCAAACTGGCTGTAGCAGATTCTGCTCAACTTTTCATCGAAAATGGTGGCAATGATACCTATACCATCGTAGACAATGTGACCATCACCGACGCCTTAAACGACGGCACAGGTGGCACTGTCGCCGGCGGCGTGTGGGATGTGACCAATGTCCACACGACAAGTTCCGCCGTCTATGTACAAGGCGTTGAATACAACGACGAAGACAAGGCCTTTGATGTAACATTACGCTATCATTCCGTCGCGCCGGATTATCCCATGATGCAAAAGTCCATGCTGGACTTAGTAGACGGTCTTGTGCTCGGCGCAGGGCCTGACACCAACTCGGACAATATGGGCATCCGCTTTATTTCTCGCGCCATAGATACCAATTATCTTGGCAGAACACAGGCAGAGCGTGCCACAGTGACCCTTGAAGGGGCTGTGCAAATGGCTGTTGTGGGCGCTGTGCCCACATCGACGCTCAACACGTCACAGCTTATGACAAGCGCCATTATTGAGCGCACGTCCTTAACGCGGCCTGTGAACAGTCGCTTGGTGAGTACGCAGGATGCAGAGGCGGGCATATCGGCAGGGTCTGATACAGGGGCTGATACAGGCTCTGAAGCAAGCGTCGAAACAGGTTCCGAACTCGCTCCTGAGAATTGGGTGGAAACCACGGTAAAATCCCATCCTGTGGGAGTGTGGCTCATGCCCTTGTACCATTCCAGCAGCGGCAGTGGTTTTGAATCCGGCAACTTCAGCACCGGTTATAAGAGCGATATCACAGGCCTCGCCGTAGGCGCCGATGTGAATTTCAACGACTATTTGCGCATCGGCATGGCGCTCAATATGGGCATGGGTACAAGCAATTCCACAGGCGATTTTAACGACACTCGCAATAATTTTGATTTTTGGGGCGTCGTGCTCTATGCAGGCTTGCAACACGAAAACTTCGGACTCACCTTCGACTTGGGCTACAATATCAATCAAAATGATTTGACCCAATCCTTGCCCGCCGCCATGGGCATGTCTGATTTGAGCGGATCTGTGACAAGTTCCGCATGGAGCGCAGGCATCCGCGCAGAATATGTATGGCAGACAGCCTATCTGGATATTACACCCCATATAGGACTGCGACACACAGTGCTCAACAGCGGAAAATATAAAATTCAAAGTGGCAATGGAGATGTGTTCCACGCAGAAGCCAGCAACCAGAGCCTTACCACCATCCCCGTGGGTCTCTCCTTCAGCAAGGAATGGAAATTTGAAAATGGGTGGAGCGTGTCGCCCAAATTGGACCTTGGCTATGTGCTCACCTTGGGCGACTTGGAGGCCACAAGTCGAGTGAGTGTTCCTTCTGTGTACGGCAACACCATGCTTAATATGGAGACATTCGACAAACACGCCTTCACAGGCGGCCTTGGCGTGGAATTACAAAAGAACGCACTGAGCTTTGGCCTGAACTATAATACACAGATTTCGGAGCGCAAGACAGACCACGCCCTCTTTGGCTTTGTACGCTTTGAATTTGGCGGCGAAGATATGGACACGGGCTTAAGCGGAGGCACGGCTACAGAAGGGCCAACATTCTTGCCCCTTATTCCTGTGGCTGAAGAAAGCACTGAAACAGCAGGGGGAGAAAACGCCAGCGCTGAAGGCAATGTGGATGTCCACACCCTCGCCCCTGTGGAAGTACGCGGCATTGAAATAGGTTCAGGCTCTTATAGCATCAGAGGCGAAGTCTTGCGCACACTGCCCAACGCTTCAGGCACAGTAACAGGCGCTTTGAAGTCCATGTCCAATGTGCAATTCAGCAACACAGAGCACAGCTCACAGCAAGGCGGAGAAATAGCGCCGCCGCGCATATCCATTTATGGATCAAAGCCCTATGAAAACAGCTTCTTGGTGGACGGGCTCAATGTGAGTAATACGCTCAACCCTTCCGGCTTTGAAGGCTCTAGCAATGGCAACCATGTGGGCGGCCCCAACTACCTTGTGCCTGGCGGCGGCGACCAAGATATCTTCTATGACACGCAGCTTATTGAACAAATAACCGTCCATACAAACAATGTGCCCGCAAAGTACGGGAACTTCTCCGGCGGTGTGGTGGACGCTTCCTTGCGCGACCCGCGCACGGACGAATGGCATTTCCGCATAGCCGGCAAGCATACAAGCAGCTCGTGGTACGAAGTGCGCGACGCAAATTCCTCGTCGGAAACGTCGGCAAGCCAGCCAAAGTTTGACATATACAACCTTTCTGCCACTGCGGAAGGCCCCATCAGCGACACCATGTCCTTACTTCTTGGCTACAGCAACAGACATTCCTTTATTCCGCTTATGTTTGAGGATGACCAAGGCAATGTATCGGAAAAAAATCAATATCGTTTGAGTCAGAACTTCTTTGGCAAGCTTGTCTTTACACCCACAAGCGACCTCACTTTGCGCTTTGACGCAAGCTATGCCCCCTATGAAGATTTAAGGTGGCGCGAAAACTGGCCTGATTCAGAACAGACCATGTTCAATGACGCCATACGCATGGCCTTTCAGGCAGAGTATAATACTGACGCAGGGGACTTTGAGTTCGGCTTTTCCTACCTTCGCTCAGGATTTAGCATCGACGCAGACTCAAGCTTCATCGAACAAGACCAATCGCAAGGCATACGCCGCGGCGGCTATGGCAGTCGCGACATAACAAAGAATGAATTTGCAAGCAACTTTGACTATATATCACCCATTGTGCGTAATGATTGGCTTCAATGGAAGGTTGAGGCAGGCGTTGATGTGAATATTACAGGCGTGCGTATGTGGGCAGAGGAAACACGAACAAATATTGTCGTCGCACAAGAAGGCAGTCCCCATATACTGACCACCAATGCCCTGTATCCGGAAACGGACCAATACAATACCATGACGACCCTCGGCCTCTATGTGCAGGGTGAATTTGTTGTGGAGCGTTTTACATTTACGCCGGGCTTTCGCATCGACACGGACAATATGACGAGCAATGTGGATATCTCGCCGCGCCTCAAACTAGAAATTGACACCTTTGACAATGACATGCTGCGCCTTGTGGCAGGCTATAACAGATATTATGGAACGGCGCTTCGTGAATATGCTTTTAGTCGCTATCGTCAATTCCAAAATACGCAACATTATTACAATACGGATACAGGCGTCACCACGACAAACTACAGCCTCGGAGCCAGTCGTGACTATGATATCGCCGGACTCCAAACGCCGTATTCCGACGAATATACCTTTGGCATCTTAGGCACCGTGTGGGGCATAGACTATACCCTCGACTATACCATCCGTGAGCATAAGAACCAGCTTATCAGTGAAGAAACAGGCCAGCAGCTTGTATATTTTAACGGACGCAATCACACACAAAGTGTCTATGAACTGACAAATAAGGGCTACAGCAATTATCAAGGCATCACGTTGACCCTCGGACGCAGTTTTGACTTTGGCAGCACATGGGGCACCCACTATGTGGGTTTCGGCGCTACAGTGGCAAAAACAAAAACCTTTGAAGGCAGTTATGACGACGATACTGCCCTCGACTCCGACAATGGATATAATTACGACAGCAGTCAAGTGTACTACAATGGACAACTTATGAATCGTTCTGACATGCCCTCCAGCGATTACAATGCGCCGCTGACGCTGACATTAAACATTCAGAGCACGATGTTTGACGACCGCTTGCGTATTAACTGGATGAATCGCTGGAAGGCCGATGCGCAAGGCATCATGCTTGACGAGCGATTTGACAACCAAACACCCAATGGCACAACCTCTGGCAGTAATACTGACGCAAGCAGCCAATGGGTGACAGACACGAACGAGTATGTACAAGCATATAAAGAAGGTAAAATAAAGGGCGGTCTTATTTCTGATATAGGCATTGAATATGACATATTAAAGGACGAGCACTATACCTTTGGCGTAAGTCTTGATGTGTATAATATATTCAATACAGATATCGGCGTATCGGCCTCGGACACGGGTTTAAGTTCTGAGGGCACCTCGTTCTGGTTTGGGATATATGCGGAATTTTAATTTGAAAGGGATATGAATGAAATATACTAATATGATAAAAATCTGTCTGACGATGCTGTGCGTCGTTTTTATAGGCGCGAACCTGTGTCAGGCTGCGGAGCGCACCACTGTTCTGCGGCTGGACGATTCCGTCCATTTCCAGTGGAATGGAGAACACTATCCCCACGCAAACCCGAACGCTCCCAAGGGCGGCACGTTGCGCCTGTGGGGTCGGGGCAGTTTTGACTCATTGCACGGCTTTATCCCACGAGGCATAGCAGCCATAGGCACAGGAATCATGTACGACACCCTCGGAGAAAGTGTGCCTGACAGCCGTATTTTTGAAACCCACGGACTCGTTGCCGAAAGCTTCACCGTGGCAGAGGACAGCTCCTCCATCATTTTTCATATCAATCCCAAGGCACGCTTCCACGACGGACATCCTATAGAGGCCGCCGATGTCGTCTTTACTTTTAAGACACTTATAGAACAAGGTGCCCCCTATTATAAACAATATTATGCGTCTGTAGACACAGTGGAAGCCATAGGCCCCTTGGACGTGCGCTTTACCTTCAAAGAAAAGAACAATCGCGAGCTTCCCATTATCTTGGCACAGCTCCCCGTCCTTCCAGAGCATTATTGGAAGGATAAGGACTTTTCAAAGCCCACGTTGACGCCGCCTCTTGGCAGTGGGCCTTATAAGATCAAGGACTTTTCTCCGGGTGCGCACCTCACCTATGAACGCGTGAAGGACTACTGGGCAGCGAACTTACCAAATAACAAAGGACGCAATAATTTTGATGAAGTGCGCTACGAATATTACAGAGACACCACAGTGTCCCGCGAGGCATTTAAAGCCGGCGCCTTTGACCTTTATACAGAAAGCACAGCCAAGGCGTGGGCGACAGCGTATACAGGAAAGGCTGTGGAAGAGGGCTTCATAAAAAAAGAAGAAATTGAGCGTAATATGCCACAAGGCATGTACGGCTTTTATTTTAACACGCGCCGCCCTGTGTTTCATGACAAAAAAGTGCGAGAAGCTCTTTCCTTGCTTTTTGACTTTGAATGGACAAATAAGGCACTTTTTTATGACGCTTATACCCGCTCAGACAGCTATTTCAGCAACAGCGAACTGGCATCAAGCGGTCTTCCTTCAGAAGAAGAATTGGCACTGCTCTTGCCTTATAAGGACAGTCTGCCGCCGGCATTATTCACAGAACCTTTCAGCATCCCCAAGAACACGGGTGACGGCAACATTCGCCCGCGCATGGCGGAAGCTTTAAAACTTTTGCAAGAGGCTGGCTGGACGCTGAAAGACGGCGTTATGCAAAATGCCAAGGGCGAGGCACTGCAATTCACCGTGCTCTTGTCGTCCAACACGCTGCAAAGAGTGGTACTGCCATTTCGCAACACCCTTGAGCGCCTCGGTATCAACATGCACATAGCTTTACTGGAATCGACGCAATATGTGAGCCGCGTGCGCACATTTGATTATGATGTCATCATAAGCCGTGTGCCCCAATCCAACTATCCCGGCAACGAACAGCGCAATTATTGGACAAGCACGT
>CAYJHT010000016.1:11751-12964 GCA_964369615.1 uncultured Desulfovibrionaceae bacterium | reverse complement strand
CGATTTTGTGTACGATGACCGCTTCATCATGGACAGAGACGAATGGGACGACGTGAGCGGCGACTACGATGACGATGGCAATCGTCTTTTAAAGAATACCAACCGCAACGGGCGTTTCCACACCGACTGGCTCAATATGATGTATCCGCGATTGAAAGTGGCGCGTGACTTATTGAGTGATGACGGCGTGATTTTTATCAGCATTGATGACAACGAAGTACATAATTTAAGAAAAATGTGTGATGAGGTTTTTGGGGTAACTGGATTTATTATGTCATTTGTTTGGAAAAGACGGCAAAATGTTGACAGTCGCTCAAAAAATGGCGCGTCTACAGACCATGAATACGCTTTAGTATATTCTCGCTCTATTGATGGAAAAATTAGAGGTGCCGATAAAGATATGAATAAATATTCAAATCCAGATAATGACCCTCGTGGCAATTGGATGAGCGCAGATATGACAGGGCTTGCTACCAAAGCACAGCGTCCCAATCTACACTATGACTTGATAGACCCGACGAGCAATATAAATTATGGTTGCCCCGTCACTGGCTGGCGATATGAGCCTAAAAGAATGCGTGAATTGATTGATAATAACGAAGTGATTTTTCCTCAAAGAATAGATGGTAGACCACGCAGAAAAAAGTTTCAGTCTAGTTTAAGTAGCGAATTTACCGGGAAATCTTCTTTAATTGAAGCTGCATTTAATACTCAGGCAACACGAGAAGTGCGAGAAATATTTAATAATGAAGACTATTTTGACTTTCCTAAACCTATAGAGCTTATCAAAGAATATATTATACAAGGTGCTGCTCTGCAAGGAGGGATTGTCCTCGACTTCTTCTCAGGCTCCGCCACAACAGCCCACGCCGTCATGCAGCTCAATGCCGAAGACGGCGGCAATCGTAAATTCATCATGGTGCAATGGCCTGAAGTCACGGACGAAAAATCCGAAGCGCGTAAAGCCGGCTACGCCAATATTTGCGAAATCGGTAAGGAACGCATTCGCCGTGCCGGTGCGAAAATCGCCGAAGACATAGCACAAGCAAATGCCCGCCCGCGCCTTGATGGTGAGGCAAAAGTATGCCCTGACATTGGGTTTCGTGTGTTAAAAATAGATTCAAGCCACTTTGTGGAAAGTGTAGAACGTACTCCGCACGAAGTGACGCGTAAAACACTTATGGACAGTGTGGACAATATCAAGCATGACCGT
>CAYJHT010000016.1:0-11741 GCA_964369615.1 uncultured Desulfovibrionaceae bacterium | reverse complement strand
GGAACGTATACGCCGTGCGGGTGCGAAAATCGCCGAAGACATAGCACAAGCAAATGCCCGTCCGCGCCTTGACGGCGACACAAAAGTATGCCCCGACATCGGCTTCCGTGTGCTCAAGGTGGACAGCACCAACATGGAACACGTCTACTATACGCCCAAGGAATACACGCAAAACATGCTTGTCAATCTTGAGGACAATATCAAGAAAGACAGGACAGCCGAAGACTTGCTCTTTCAAGTCATGCTGGAGCTTGCCGTGCCCCTGTCAGGCCGCATTGAGCTACACGAAATCGACGGTGCAAAAGTTTTTTCCGTGGAAGGAGCGGGACAAGCAGAGTATCTCATGGCCTGTTTTGACAGTAACATCCACAAAAGCATTGTGGATCATGTGGCGCAAAAAAGACCCTATTACTTTGTTATGCGCGACAGTTCCATAGGCAGTGACGATCTGTCCACGAATTTTGAACAAATATTTGCCACATACAGCCCCGATACGCAGATAAAGGTTTTGTAAAATAGGAGTATGTCATGTGTCCTTTAAAGAGTTTGCCGGAAATCTTAGAAGAAAAATTGCCGGAAATCCGAAAAATTATGGCGGAAAATACATATTTTACCAATCTGCGCGTCTTTGGCTCGGTTGCAAACGGCACTGCTACAGAAGACAGCGATATTGATTTTTTAGTAAGCATGAAAAAAGAGTGTTCATATTTTGAACAAATTGATTTACAAAATAAAATTGAAAACGTGTTGGGGGTCAAAATCGACCTTATAGAGGAAAGTGATTTAAAGCCCTTGGTAAGGCGAACAATGCACCATATCAGGAGCGTTTAAAGTATGAATGATAAAGACTCTCTGGCAACGTACCTTGTGGAAATACAAACGGCCATAAACGACATGGAGTCATATGTATAAATTTCGTAATGTGCTTGTTCATGACTATATGGGAGTCAATCCAATGAGGGTATGGCATATTATTGTAGAGTATTTACCCTCTTTAAAGGCGCATATGGCACAATTACTTCAAGACGAACCGGAGATAAAACAGCTGGTTGATATTGGCGTTAAAGCATATGATGCGACATGGAATAATCAGGGACGAGAGTAAAAGTTGAGGCAGTTATGACGAACGCAGTCATAGGCACTTCCATCCAATACACAATACCCAGAACTCAAAGCTTTTAAGAGGCACGGTCTTTATCGTATGAAGCAATTTTATGAGCTTTATTAGGGGGATGAAATTGTATCAACACTGTTGACACAATTGAGTTGGACACCAAAGTTTTGCAAGCCAAACTCCGCGAAATTACACAAGCATTGCCACAAAATCTGAGGCAAGAGCAATAACCAGAGGACGCCCCATGAAATTTACCTTCAAAATACAGCAATACCAAACGGACGCGGTGGAAGCCGCCGTGGATGTTTTTGCAGGACAAAGCCTTGTGGCCTCCCGTTATCGGCGCGATTTGGGCAAAATCACAAAAACGCAACAAGCCGACCTTATGCAATATATGGATGCCGACTTTGAAATCGGCTATAAAAATGCAGACATTGACCTGTCAGACGCCGAACTGCTTGCCAACATACAGCGCATTCAAAAAAGCCAAGACCTTGATACGGCATCGCAAGCACTCTATAAAAAAGACAAAGTCCTCAAGCTCGACATTGAAATGGAGACGGGCACAGGCAAGACCTATGTGTATATCAAAACGCTTTTTGAACTGCATCGGCGCTATGGTTGGTCAAAGTTTATTGTGGTGGTGCCTAGCATTGCCATTCGTGAAGGCGTTCAAAAAACCTTTGCCATAACCCAAGCGCACTTCATGGAACATTATGGCATTAAGGCGCGGTGTTTTGTGTACAACAGCAAGCGATTGCAAGAGCTTGACGCCTTTTCCAAGGACAATGCCCTCAATGTCATGATTATAAATTGCGATTCATTTAATAAAACTAGTGAGTTAAAAGAGGCGAGCGACCCTAAAAAGAATCCTATTATATTTCGAAAGCGTGACGAGTTCCAATCACGTTATCCTATAGATGTTATTAAAGCCAATCGTCCTATTATTATTTTAGATGAACCGCAAAAAATGGGGGGTAAGGCGACTCAAAGTGGCATATTAAAGTTTAATCCCTTATTTATACTCAATTATTCCGCTACCCACAAAGTGCAAAACCACATGATATATGTGCTTGACGCCCTTGAAGCCTACAATCAGCGCCTTGTGAAAAAGATTGAAGTGAAAGGCTTTGAACTAAAAAATCTCAAAGGACTTGACAGCTACTTGTACTTGGCGGGTTTTGTGCTCTCCCCCAAAGATCCGCCCAAGGCGCGTTTGGAATTTGAAGTGGCTGCCAAAACAGGCGTAGTCTCCCGCAAAATACGCTTATGCGAAGAAGGCGACGACTTATTTCATTTGTCAAACGAAATGAAGCAATACAAAGGTTTTTCCATTGCCGAGTTGAATCCACAACGCGGATTTATCACCTTTACTAATGGAAAAAGCATCGCCGTAGGGGACATTCTTAACGATAATGAACAGAAAAAGATGCGGCGCATCCAAATTCGCGAAACCATTCAGTCCCATTTTGATAAGGAAGAAAAGCTTTTCAATCAAGGTATCAAAACGCTGTCCCTCTTTTTTATAGATGAAGTAGCGCGTTACAGGCAGTATGGCGAAGGCGGCGAAGAGGTGCTTGGGGAATATGGCAGAATCTTTGAAGAAGAATATGCGGCGATATTGTATGAAAAGCGTTCCTTGCTTGACACAGCCTATCAACGATACTTGCAAGAAACATGCAGTGATATAAGCCGCGTGCATCAGGGCTATTTCAGCATCGACAAGGGCAAGGCCGTGAACAGCACCGTCAAGCGCGGCAGTGATATTTCCGACGATGTTTCTGCCTATGAGCTTATCTTGAAGGATAAGGAACGCCTTTTAAGCTTTGAGGAACCCACGCGCTTTATTTTCTCTCACTCTGCCTTGCGTGAAGGGTGGGATAATCCCAATGTGTTTCAGATATGTACCCTCAAACATTCGCAGAACGAAATAGCCAAGCGGCAAGAAGTGGGGCGGGGTTTGCGCTTGTGTGTGAACCAAGAGGGCAATCGTATTGACAGCGAAACGTGCGGAAGCCTTGTGCATGATATCAATAAGCTGACTGTCATTGCCAGTGAGAGCTATGCCAGCTTTGTGACGACGCTGCAAAAAGAGCTTCAGGACAGTTTGCATGAGCGTGCCACCAAGGCTACAGTTTCGTATTTTGAGGGCAAGGTTATCCGCACGGATGACGGGCAATGCGTCATCACTAAAAAGCACGCTGACCTTATTCATAAATATCTTATCCGTCATAATTATATTGACGATGACGACCTTGTCACCGACGTATACAAAGACGCTGTTACAGAGGGGACGCTTGCGCCATTACCTGTCAAGCTACAGGAAGATCTTGGAAGCATGGCGGACGGAGTGCATATACTTGTGCAATCTATTTTTGACGCAAGCGTACTTGATAAAATGGTTGATAATGGGCATACGCCTGAATATAATATGGGTTTGAATGAAAATTTCAGCAAGAGGGAATTTCAAGCTTTATGGGAAAAGATACAGCATAAGTATGCCTATAAAGTTGCTTTTGACAGTGAGGAGCTTGTTACCAAAGTTATCAAAGCTATAGATGCAACGCTGTCTGTGGCGGTCTTGCGTTATACACTTACACGCGGTGAACAAAAGGAAGTTTTAGACCAGCACGAACTGGAACGCAAGGCATCGTTCACCCTTGCGCACACGCGCACCAAGGATGTGGACAGCATGGCGGATACGCATATTGCTTATGACCTTATTGGTGAGATTGCCAAAGGGGCGAAGCTCACGCGTAAGACTGTCGTGCGTATTTTATCGGGCATTGATGCGAGCAAATTTGCCCTCTTTAAGGGCAATCCCGAAGAGTTTATTTCCAAGGTTATACGGTGCATCATGGAGCAAAAGGCTACTATGATTGTGGAGCATATCAGTTATAACCGTACTCATCGAAGCTACGATAGCACCATTTTTACCATGGAAAAACCACACTTTACAGCGGACAACCTCTTGCCTACACAAAAGCACATCAAGGATTTTGTTGCCACTGACAGTAAGACAGAAGCGGCCTTTGCCAAGGCGCTTGAAGTGGCAGGTGAAGTCTGTGTGTACGCAAAGCTTCCCCGCGCATTTCACATTCCCACGCCTGTGGGAAATTATGCGCCGGATTGGGCTATTTCCTTTAATGAAGGTGCTGTAAAGCATGTTTTCTTTGTTGCTGAAACAAAAGGTTCCATGAACAGTCTTGAACTGAGCAGGATTGAGGCAACAAAAATATCCTGTGCCAAAAGACATTTTGAGGCATTGAGCAGGGATATGCTTGAAAATGACGGCAAGCATGTGAAATATGATTTTGTCAACAGTTATGACGAACTAATGAATAAAGTTATGGGATAATTGGGGATTTATCCCAGTTTGTGAAATATCCGGGATAGGTCTATGGGATTATATATTGTTGTAAATGTTGATGATATGGAGTTTTTTTGAGTGCGCGTAGTTGAGCGTATATTGTGTTCCTCCCGGTGTTCCGCTATAGTAGCAAATAAGTAGCGAAGCATTATCAACAAGATAACGGTTACGCGCCCGATATGCTTTTTTACCGTCATATTGTGAAGCAAGAATAATATTATCTGCCCTTTCAAAGATTTTTTGCTCGTATGGCGTCAAACTTCGCCAATTGTTCCACGGGATGACCGCCACAAAACAAATATCACTGTATGTGTCTTTGAGCATGACAATGCTTTCAGCCGCCATCATATCAAAACCGTCTGCCATACCAATCAAAAAAGTCCTGTAGCCAGTGCAAATACACTGTTCTATGGCATTCTCAAGGCGGGCGCGTATGACAGATAAGCAATCAGCGTCAGAAAATTTATGCATCCTGTATCCACTAAAGCACACTGCATGTTCTTTGTTTATTTCTGGTGTATTATGAGGGATTTTCTTGCCAGTCATAATCGGCCTCCATAAAAATTGTCAAAACAGACTCAGCATTTTTGTCTTCTGCCAAAATACTATCTGCAGTGAGTTGCCTATCCAAGGGAAAAACATGCTCCGTCAGCCACTGCATCAAGGGTAAGTCGTCAGCAATGCCTCGCGTATAGGTCATGGATGCGTGGGTGTGCGCGTTCACAAGTCCGGGCATGATGATGGCATCGCCAAGGTCTATGTCTTGCTTAGGCGCGTAGCGTTGTTGCACATGCTCCGCACTGCCGATATACACAATACACCCATCGTGTACGGTGGACAAATGTGCTTCTGCACGCCTTTTTCCGCCGGATGTTCGGCTGTTTATCTGTTTGACAGCGTCGCAAAGGATATTCTTCGCCTCGCGGGCACAGCAAAGAGCAAAATCTAACGGGAGAAAGCTATACCCGTCGGAATAGCCAAGTGCAAGAGTGCGGAATCCTTTCGTATGTACTTTTTTTACATAATCGTACACACGGCTACACAGCTCCACTTTTCTTGCACGGGGACGCTCTAAAATTGTGGTGTCGGCGATGAGTACAGCATATTTGCTTTCTCCTTGGAAAGATTGAAAAAAAGTAATGACTGCTCACGCCAGACGCTGCAAAAACAATCGCCAGCTAATGTTCGGCGAGCGTAAAAAGGAATAGGTAGCATCTTTTTGAAATTCTGTGTTTTTTTCGCTAAAATAAAGTAAAAAATCAATTGTTTCAATATTATTTTTATAAAATTATGCGTTTTTTCAGTCAGAAACTCGAGTTTACGAGTATACTCGCCGTTGCCAAATCATCGGCAATTCCAAGGTATACAGAGAGAATTTTCATATTTCCGCCATCATAGCATTATTTTTCTTACAACACCTTACATACTCCGCCCACACATCCCCAATATCCTTCGCCTCAAAGAATGTATCCGACTCATAACCTTTGAACTTCGCCTGAATTTCTTTCTTGTCACCCTGCGAGTCAATATAAAATATCAGTTTTCCCGTGTCAAAAGCTTTGCGCATGTTCTCACAAGTGCCACCGATATTGTTGTCCTCCGTGCCGTCCCAAAGAACAATGAGGACATTGCAATGATCAAGCATGGCTTGACTTGCTTCTTGATACACATTTTGGCGCAATGCTTCTGCCGCGGCAGTGTGTTGGCGCGCTTCGGATTCCACATGCTCACCAAACACAAGCACGTCACGCGCTTTATATAAGAGATGGGCGAGTTCAGTATCTCTTGCTTGTTCTATGTCGTCCGTATGAATCGTGCTCTCCGGCGGAAAAGGCAAGGCCACGTCAAGCATGTAGTTGAGCTTAAGCGCCTCCGACGCAACGCAGCGATCGGCTCCGTGAGAAAGGCATGAACACAAGCGCAAGGCCGGACGCACAGGGAAGTAATGGGGATTTTCCATAACAATATTTTGAAACAAAGCGCGAATGGCGCGTAAAAGGCATTCTACCTGTTTTGCGCATTTGATAACTTTTTTGTCCTTTTTTGCATCATAAGTTATACCCAATGTCCTGCGCCCCGTCACACCCACAGACGCCAACAGCGGCTTTTGCAAGGTTTTTGTCGGCATGGCCGCCATGGCACTTTCCAAAAATGTCACAGAATGACGCACAAGCCCTCTATCGAGTTCTTGAAGGTCCGTTCCGAGTTTTGTCGCTAAAGTAGGGAGGTCTTCCCATGGAACGATGCACGGTTGTAGTTTTGCCGCAAAGTTGCGATAATTACCAATAACAGCCTTGTAACTTTCCACCTGCTCCATATCCACGCTGCGCCAACCGACAGAGCGTGTATAGGTATCCCAACGTCTGTGTTCCAGTTGTGCAAGGGGAGTTACGTCAGCAGAAAGTAGGTATGTCTTCATGTGGTCTACAATGCCTTGCGGAATATAGCCATTCCATGTTTCAAAGAAAAAGCGGTGCGCCCCTTGCTGACACAAGGCCGCATATATTTTATACTTAATATGTAAACCTGTAGCGATGGACGATGTTCTGTAGTATTCTTTTTGTTCATAGGCCACGTCCGCTGCTGCATGACTTGCCTTTATATCTGCCTCCTCTGTTTTGTCATGCGCATAATAAAACCTGTTCACATGCTTGCCAAGCTCGCTCAAGTAAGGTGAAACAATGTTGTCCCATGTGTAAATTTCCTTGATGCCCCCAAAGGTATAAATCCAGCAGTTGATCTTGGTGTCAAATTTCAACATGTCGCCCGTATCCACCAAGAGGGAATCATTGAGCAAGGCGGCAATAAATGGGCGTTTTGTGTACGTTGTCGATACGGCCTTTTCAAAAAAACCGCGGATATGCAAGGCTGCGCGTAAATTGCGATGATCGTCTCCAAGCGTACATATGGCATAGCCAATGGTGGGGTGATTTTCTAGCACGTCCACAAAGCCTGTCTCTTCCACATTGCGACAATAGAAATAGACCGTGCATTCTTTTTGAGAAAAACGTTGCGCAGACGTCAGGTCGTTGCGTGTTGCGCTGCTGTGTTCGCAACTATCGTCGTCCACAACAAACAGCTCAGGACAATCTCGGATTAAACGTTTTTTTGCAAGCATATCACTGTCGACCAAGATGAGTTCAAGCTTTGTATGGAGCGTTTGCCCGCACCATGAGGCAATTTTGAGGGCTTCGCGACCATTGATGCCGCCTCCCACAATAAGCACAGTGAGACGATTGTCTTTAATGCCCAAAAACAAGGGCTTTGAATGGAAAAGATTGTAGAATGTGGAGCGATTTTCCCTTACAATGCGCAAGTTAATAGGAATTTTCACGCGCGACCAGAGCTTTGGATGCTCCTTGTGCGCACCCTCCTCTTGTGCAGGGAAGAACCGATTGCGCATTGTAGGGAATAAAGATGTGCGTATATAGTCGTACAAGCCATATTTCGTGCTGTAGGTTAAATTATTTGCTTCCAAGGAATCTAAAACAAGCTCTGTTTCATGGTATGCGCTGAGAATATGCATATAAATGCACGGTGTTTTTTTATTATTTTTATTTGTTTTCTCTGTTTGTTCTACAACGTCGGCAGATAAAGCATAATGCTCCTTGTGAACACTGTTTTGCTTATCGGAATCTCGTAAGAAATCCAGCATAGTGTGTACATTGTTCAAATCGCCTTCTTCAAAAATGAAAATATGTACATCATGACGAAGAAAACGTTTTTGTAAAATAAAATCATGGATAAAACTGCCAAAGACATAGGCTTGTAGATCGCTAAGCCTTTCTGAGTCGTCTGCTGAGGTGCTGTTCTTTTTCTTATTGATAAAGACAAGAGTATACTTGATACCACATATTTTTTCACGATTGCGTATGTCCTGCGCCAAGGCAAGTGTTTGTGGTGAAACATGGGAAAAAACACATAATTGTCCTCTTTCAGAGAAGAAATATTTCACTCGCACATAAAA
The DNA here is from genome assembly GCA_964369615.1 of uncultured Desulfovibrionaceae bacterium. GTDB lineage: Bacteria > Desulfobacterota > Desulfovibrionia > Desulfovibrionales > Desulfovibrionaceae > CAYJAD01. Next base: position 3,290 of record CAYJHT010000016.1, on the reverse strand, counting down.
ATCTTTGACAATTGATAAAATAATACGAATCAACAAGAGTAAAATCGTTATGTATAAAACTGAAATATATATTAAGAAAATTCTCTCATTGATACCATCGACGTTCTTTGGGATATGCACTATACCTTCATATATATACTTGCCTGTCATGGCATGCAAACAGTCAAGAATGGCAAGTAAGAGACCTTCAGGGACTATTGCACCATTGCCTGTGTGTCGCAACACATATATGGGAATCAGCGCAAGTGTTGTAGAAAAAAACAGAAAAATACCGAGCTGCTGATATCCAAATTTCTTTGTTTTCTTACAGTAGATAGAGAAACAAATACCACCGAAAAAAAACATAAGAGAGATCACAAATAAACTATTTTCCATAGTTTTCTCCTAAGTATACGCGGCTATTTCTGAAGATTGCGCCAGTGCAGACAACACCCGTCAAGAAAATCTGAATGGGCACAGTATATCAAGAAATGTATTCTTCTGCAAGGTTTTTATTGACACATAGCGAGATCATATCCATAGTGCTGAGTGCTGAAAGTTGAAGAAAAAACGTATGCGCATAGTTTGCGTTACGAAGTATACCAACAACATGAAGGAGGCGTATGCCACATATTATTGCTGTTATTTGGGATTTTGACAAAACACTTATCGATGGATATATGCAAAATCCTATTTTTGAGGAATACGGCGTATGCGGTGCAGATTTTTGGAAAGAGGTAGCGCAGCTTCCTGATATGTATATGCAAAAACAAAGTATCAAGGTGCATCCGGAAACAATTTATTTGAATCACTTTGTCAACAAAACAAAGGACGGCACATTTTTTGGCTTGAACAATGCGAAACTCAAAGACTTCGGGAAAAAATTACAATTTTACCCTGGCATACCTGCTGTTTTTGAAAAGTCCAAAAAACTCATTGAAAGTAACCCAAAATATAACGAATATGGCATTAAAGTCGAACACTATGTTGTAAGTACAGGCTTTGCGCAAGTCATCAAGGGCTGTCCGATTATGGACTATGTAGAATGCGTGTGGGGCTGTGAATTTATAGAGGAAGAATGTGAAGAAGGGCAAAGGCGCATCAGTGAAGTGGGTTATGCCATTGACAATATCGCCAAGGTTCGCGTACTTTTTGAAATAAATAAGGGTGTCAATGTCCACAAAGAAATAGACGTTAATTCAAAGCTTGCCAAGGAAAAACGGCGTGTTCCTTTTGAGAACATGATCTATATCGCCGATGGTCCCAGCGACGTGCCAGCCTTTTCTGTAGTAAAAAAGCATGGCGGCGAGACTTTTGCCGTCTTTCCCAGAAACAATCGAAAAGCCTTTACGCAAGCAGAGCAAATGCGCATAGACGGACGCATCAGCATGTACGCAGAAGCGGACTATTCGGAAGGCACCACGGCATATTTGTGGATTATGGAAAAAATATATACCATTGCCGAAAGAATTTCTGCCATTGAAAAAGCCACGTTGACGAGTGCAGTCTCAGCGGCGCCAAAGCACCTCACATAAAAGGAGTAAATATGAACACAGCACGCAAAACTCTTTCGACTGAGCATGGTTGGACTATCATATGTGACGACACGCTCTCTGCGAAGGAACAACGCGAAGATGCACGAATTGCCAGCGTTGTGTGTGCCAAGGTCAATCAAATGCAAAATCATGGCATACCTATTGCGCGTTACAATGCGGAAAAGGACGAGGCATTCTTAGAGCACTCTGACAATATCGCTCGCGCACACTCGTAACTGTGTGGAGAGATTATGATGAAACCGGAAATTCGTGTATATGCGGGTCCCAACGGCTCAGGAAAAACGAGCATGACTTTGCTTGAAGACATTGTCGGCCCCTATGTGAATGCAGATAGCATTAAAAGGGGCGCCCCGTTTTCCGACTTGGAAGCAGCGCAGATTGCAACAAAAATGCGAGAAGACTTGATTCAAGCCAAAATCCCTTTTACCTTTGAGACCGTTTTGTCTACAGACAGAAATATTGTTCTTCTGGAAAAGGCCAAGACGCAAGGCTACTTTGTGCGCTGTATATATGTTCTGACAAAAAATCCACAAATAAACGTGCTGCGGGTGCAATCTCGGCATACATACGGCGGACATGACGTGCCCGTTGATAAAATTGTTTCGAGATACCATAAAGCCTTGGCCTTACTGCCGCGACTGTGTCATGTGTGCGACAGAATCAGCGTCTATGACAACTCGGAAAAAAAGCCCGTGCGCATACTTAAAAAGCGTGACAATACTGTCAGCCTGTTCAAAAATTATTTGTGGTCTGAGGAGCAAATCCTTGCGCTTCTTGTGGGAAAACTATAAATCATTACGATAGCTTGCTAGGATAGTACTGTTAAGATGCAAATCAAAGCATGAAAGTAAAAAAGGCAATTAAATTCTATTTACCAACGTCAGGCACAGTATAAATCTGCCAGATAAAATTCCTTCTATATACTATCCGGAGAATGTATAATACCATAAAGTAATGATATGTTTTTTGCATGCGCCACAAAAAAAATTTCTTGAGGTATCTAAGGTGAAAAAGTTTTTTTGTCATATAAGAAGCAAGATTAATGCTTTAATTATTTGATTTTATTTGCATTCAGAAGGTATTTCATGCTATGTATGCTGAAATTACTTTTGGAGGAAATCCCATGCGAAATTTAATAGTTGTTATGTATGAGTCAGAGCTGCGCGCCACAGAGGTACGTTTGCACTTTTTACAGATGCAAAAAGAATACTTAGTTGATGTGGAGGATGCCGTTATTGCAACACGCAAGGACAATGGCAAGGTGAAGCTCAATCAAATGTACAGCTTGACAGCAGGCGGCGCTTTGAGCGGCGGTTTTTGGGGCACCTTAGTAGGCTTGATATTTTTAAACCCCCTCCTTGGCCTTATGGTTGGCGCAGGCACGGGAGCTGTGGCAGGCGCACTGACAGATGTGGGTATTGATGATAATTTTATGAAAACACTCGCTGCAAAACTCCAGCCGAGCACATCTGCCCTCTTCTTGCTTGTGCGCAGTGAATTAACGGACAAGGTACTTGGCGAAATCAAAGGTACAGGCGGCACTATCTTGCAAACATCCCTTTCTCATGAAGATGAGACCAGACTGCAAAAGGCTTTAAATGATAAGGATGCAACGCTCATAGCAGATGATATATCAAAAACAGATCCTGTCATTGAAGCCTTTCCTCATGAGCAGAGCAAATCTGAGAAAAAAGTACTTGAGACAGTTTAGTGCCTTGTAAAGGCTAAAAACTGTTTTTTATTTTTCTTTTTTGC
>CAYJHT010000015.1:0-13015 GCA_964369615.1 uncultured Desulfovibrionaceae bacterium | reverse complement strand
TTCGCTTATTCAAACAGCAGACGGCGCCCTGCAAACCATTGACGAACAGCTTATCCGTATGAAGGAGCTGGCAGAACAAGCCGCTACAGGCACCTATAATTCGACGCAGCGCCTTATGATTGAGTCAGAATATCAACACCTTGCCTCTGAAATCACCCGTATTTCCAATGCCACGGACTTCAACGGCATCAAGCTTTTAGACGGCACCCTCTCCGGTGAATATGACGGCAGCGCACTGCAATCCCAAGGCGAGCTTAAAATACATTTTGGTACAGCAAACACCTCCGCGGAAGACTTCTACAATGTCAATATAGGTGACACCAAGGCCGCCTCCCTCGGTATTGGCAATGAACTCGTCGTTCAATCTGAAATGGAAAGTAATCCCACTAATGCCGGATATGAAGATTTGCGCGATGCAAGCGCGCAGAAAATTTACGATGCAAGCTATGCAGAACGATACAGCGCGCACTATGAAGACATTTACAGCAGGCTCGTAAGTAGCGCCGACCCAAGCCAACCCGCCATTCCCTTAGAAAGTGCCGCCGCACAAGCCGCAGAGCAAGCAAGCTTCCTTGCTGAGAAAGAGGCCAGCGCCGACGCAGAAATGGCAAAGGCGACTTTAGACGCGATTTTTGATCACACCTATGCCAATCACTATGTGAGCGATGCAAGAACAACAGCCTTTCACGCCACAGCCACACCCACTGCGCAACAAATCGCAGACCATGACGCCGCCGCACAAGACGCCCTGCGCGCCGCCTCAGAACGCATGCAAGATTTAACACAAAAAATCGCCGAAGATGGCAACTTGACGAGCTTAGACGCCATGCTGCCCTTGCCTCAACTTGATATCGTCACTACGAGCGGTACTGTGACAATACCCGCAATAACCGCCTTTCCCGTAGAGACACACAGCAGTTCCGCCGCCTTTATGGAGCAAGTAGGCGCAGAAAGCTATAAAGCCGTCTACGAGAGAATATACTACGGTGATCCAGAGGCAAATGGCGGCACTGAAGACGTCATGGGTATGTATGAATATGCTATTGCCGATGCCAAAACGACCCTTGGACTGACAGCTTCAGAATCTTTAACAGAAGAGCAAATCGTCGCCATTCAAGCCATGGTACACAACATCGCCCACAGTAAAGCTCTCGAATACGCGCAATCCATGCAACTTGGCTTACAAAAACAATACGACGATGCATTTCACGACCTTCATGCCACAAGTGGTACACCACAGGGCGATGGTTATGCAGATTTTTACGAAGATTACACAACAAGTGATGGCTATCCACCAGACATTGCACAAATTATGGCAGAAACACGCGCCTCAACTGGCGGCACAGATCCGGCAACTCGCGATTCCGGTTGGGGACAAGTAGACTTCGATCTCAACCGTGGCCTGTATGGTATTGACCCTGTGACAGGTGCCCCAAACTACCCCACACGAGACTCGCTTTTCATTTCTTCAACTATGGATATTCCGGATTCTGGCAATCCACCCAAACAAGTAACGGCTCTTGCAAACTCACGCATAAGCCCTGCGGGCAATCTTCTGCCGGGACAAACAGCAGGCGGTGATATCTTTGGTGCTGTGGAGGATAATCTGCTCACCTATATGTCAGACACAGCCTCACGCGGTCTCAATGGCAGTGCGCAAGGATTCATAGACACAGCAGCACATTTCGCCGATGCTTTCGACGGATATTCACCTGCAGGCAGTACCATTTCCACGCAAGAAGCGGCAGCTGAAGCACTCAATGCCATCAACGAAGCCATTATATCGAAGGATACAATCAGAGCACACCTCGGCGCTATACAAAATCGCCTCGAAGTAACCATAAACAATTTAAACATTCAAGCCGAAAACCTACAAGCTTCAGAATCACGCATTTCTGATGTAGACGTCGCGACAGAGATGACAGATTTCGTACGGAATCAAATACTTACACAAAGCGCTGTCGCCATGTTGTCACAAGCCAATTCCTTGCCCCAAATGGCACAGCAGGTCATTAGTGGTTAGTTGCTAGTATTTTGTTTTTTCTGAAAGTTTATTTTTGTTTTTTCTGAAAAACTTGTGGGGGGAAAATTTTTTTGGCAAAAAAATTTCCCCCCCCACAAGTCTTTCAGAAAAAACAAAATAGACTACTAAAGTATATTCTACTTTTTTCTCCGAAGCTTGCGCTCTTCCATAAGGAATTTGCCCGTAACGGAGTGTGGATCTGCGACAATTGCTTCGGGCGTTCCTTGTGCGACAATGCACCCACCGTTTTCGCCGCCGCCGGGCCCTAGGTCAAGAACATGGTCGGAGGTTAAGATGACATCGGTATTGTGTTCAATGACAACAACTGTCGCGCCCTTGTCTACAAGCTTGTGTAAGACTGTGATGAGCTTGCCCACCTCGTGCATATGCAGCCCTGTTGTTGGCTCATCCATTATATAAAGTGTGCCGGGTAGGGAACGCTTTCCGAGTTCTCGTGAAATTTTAATGCGTTGTGCTTCACCACCGGAAAGCGTAGTGGCAGGCTGACCAAGGCGGATATAGTCAAGCCCTACATCCATAAGCACAGCAAGGCGGCGCTCAAGAACGGGATAATTTTCAAAAAATGCGTGCGCTTTTGCTACAGAAAGGTCAAGAACATCGGCGATATTTAGGCCCTTATAGCGTACTTCTAATGTTTCATAATTATATCTTTTCCCCTTGCACACATCACAAGTCACATAGACATCCGGTAAAAAGTGCATCTCGACACGGATTTGCCCGTCTCCCTTACAGGCTTCACAACGACCGCCGCGCACATTAAAACTAAAGCGCCCCGAATTGTAACCGCGCTTTTTTGCGTCGGGAGTAGAGGCAAAAATATTGCGGATTTCGTCAAAAATCTTTGTGTATGTGGCAGGGTTTGAACGAGGAGTGCGACCAATGGCGCTTTGATCAATGGCAACAATACGCTCGACACTTTCATGACCGCGAAGGCCTGCGATAGTGCCGGGCTGGTCAACGCGTATGCCTTGCGTGAGTGCTAAGTGTTTGTAGAGAGTATCTACAACCAAGGAACTCTTTCCCGACCCTGAGACGCCCGTCACACATGTGAGTACGCCAAGAGGGATATGACAATCAATATTTCGTAAGTTATTTGTACTTATACCTTCAAGCACAAGTTCGCTTGTCGCTTCACGCCTTTCGTCGGGAAGAGGGATGGTCATATCACCGCGCAGATATTTTGCAGTGAGTGTGTCAGCGCCTGAAAAAAGTTCCGGCACTGTCCCCACAAACATAAGTTGCCCCCCGTGGGCGCCAGAGCCTGGGCCAAGCTCAATGACGGTGTCGGCTTCGCAAATAGTTGCTTCGTCGTGTTCCACAACAAGGACTGTGTTGCCACGCTGTTGTAAGGAACGTAATGTTTTTATGAGCTGCGCATTGTCGCGAGGATGTAAGCCTATGGATGGCTCATCGAGCACATAGGTGACACCTACAAGGCCGGAACCAAGTTGCGAGGCAAGACGAATGCGCTGTGCTTCGCCGCCGGAGAGGGTCGCCATAGCGCGCCCAAGCGAGATATAATCAAGGCCTACGTCGCGCATAAAGGTGAGCCGGTGATGCAATTCCTTTAAGAGCGGCTCTGCAATAAGGGAGTATCGCCCTGCAAAGGAGAGATTGTCGAGCCATATAAGCGCCTTGTCTACGGACAAGTCACAAAACTGTTGCATATTGAGGTCTGATACGCGGACAGAAAGAGCTTCCGGGCGCAGGCGTGCGCCGTGACAGTCTGGGCAGGGCATAGACTGGCGAAAGCGCGAGAGGCTCTCGCGCCACGCATCGCCATATTGCATCCCTTTTTCAAGAAGCGGAATCAATCCCGTCCAGCGTTGTGTGCCTACAGGCACATCGCCTTGTACTTCGAGGGCATGTGTACTGTTTTGGAAGAGTTCGCTGTTATAGTCGCCTTGTGCGTCAAGGGCCACATTGCCCCCCATCCAGTTGCGGCGCAGCCCTTGACTGTTTTGCACAGGTTTTCCCTCGGCATCCTCCCCATAAAAAAGTGCAGAGAGGGCGTCGGGGCTGAAATCTGAGAGAGGAGTCGACAAGGTAAATTTAAAGCGTTTCCCCAAGGCTTTCAAAGGTTCGATATAGTGCACAAACATCTTTGATGATGCCCAAGGCAAGAGTGCGCCTTTCTCAAGAGAGAGTCCTTTGTTTGGAGTAATAAGAAGCGGTTCAAAATAATCAACACTCCCAAGCCCCACACATCGAGGACAGGCCCCTTGTGGGCTATTGAAGGAAAACAGTTGGGGACTTGGGCTTGGAAAGCTTATGCGGCAGCGTGTACATACGGAACTTGTCGCATGTATGATATCCTTTGCAGCTTGCGTCGTCTCTCCCATAAGATGGACGATGAGGCGCCCTTCGCCGTATCGTAAGGCCAATTCAACAGAATCAGCCACACGTCCGCGCATGTTATCCTTTGAGACAAGACGGTCAACGACTAAGTCTATAGTATGCTTTTTGTTTTTATCAAGGGCAGGCACATCGTCGATAGTATAAATATCGCCGTTAACGCGCACACGCACAAAACCTTCGGCTTTGAGTTTTTTGAAACGGTCTGCATGGGTGCCCTTTTGATGCTCCACAAGAGGCGCCATAATAATAAATTTTGTGCCTTGATCGAGTGCTAAAATATCTTCAATAATTTCATCCACAGCGCGCGATTCAATAGCTTGACCGCATTCAGGGCAATACATGCGCCCAAGGCGTGCAAAAAAGACGCGCAAAAAGTCATAAACTTCCGTTACAGTGCCAACCGTTGAGCGTGGATTTCGTGCAGTTGATTGTTGTTCTAAGGATATAGCGGGCGAGAGCCCTTCTATTTTGTCTACTGCAGGCTTGTTCATTTGCGGGAGAAATTGCCGTGCATATGCAGATAAGGACTCTACATAGCGTCTTTGTCCTTCGGCATAGACAATATCAAAAGCCAATGTGGACTTGCCAGAACCCGATGGGCCACACACTACAACAAGGGCATCACGGGGAATATCGACGCAGATGTCCTTCAAATTGTGTTGTCGCGCACCTTCAATGTGAATGCAATTTTGTTTCATGGTTCTTAAAGTAGTGCCGACTTGTATATTGACAAGGGAAGGGAAGATTTTTTTACATATTAGCACATGTGAATTTTGTAACTTGCAAGTATTGAAGGCTCTTGTGCTTAATATAAAAAAGATTCCTTCTAGGTCTTGACAAGATATATAAGTCATTTTAGAATCAAAATAGTTTTAGGAGTGTTTTTATTGAAGAACGTACGCTGCTTTTGAAATTTATCGGACTTTTTAACAGGTTCTTAGGTGTTATATATGAAGAGCGCATTAAGAGTTTGTTGTTGGCTGATCGTATTTCTGCTATTTTTTCACACGACGAGTCTTGCTGATAGACGCTTGCCTACGGGGTCAATCATTAAATTTGGATATATTCCCGGATATGGTTTTTCCTTGCGTAACCTGCACGTTGCTAGCGCACGGGGCTATATCCATCAATTTTTGGCGCGTATGGAGAGTTTCTCCCGACATGACTTTGCCTTCACGCCATATCCCAACTCAGAGGCATTGCTTAAAGCACTTGACGATGGCCATATTGATGTTGCCGTCCCCTTGGCAAAGACGCCAGAGCGTGAAGCAAAATATTTATTCAGTTTTGATGCTGTAGGCACTGCACAGATGATGCTTGTTTCTCAGGGAGATGACTATGGCTACTATCGTGATCCAAGTGAAATTCACGGAAAAACGGTTGCCTCCTTCCATAAAAGCGTCCTCGAACCTGTCCTTGACGCCTACTGCAAGTACAATGATTTTGATATTAGCTATATTCGAGGAGAAATGCTTGATTATCATACCCTTGATGCTGATTATTATTTAATCACAAGTTTAGCTGGAAATTTCCAAGAACATGACTCCGTCCTCAGCCTAAAGCAAGGAAACTATTATCTTGCATTTAGAAAAGATTCATTAGCTCTCCAACGATACTTACATTCCGTATATAAAAAAGCAGTCATGGCCGATGACGCACTCTTGTCTGAACTCTTCATCAAGTATTATAAAACAAACCTCACACGCAGAGATTTAACACAAGAAGAAATGCTTCTTCTCAAAGGCAAAACATTTACTGCAGGCTATACAGAAGGGCATGCGCCTGTACAATATACCAGTGCACAAGGACATGCGGATGGCACGATTGTCGAGCTTATGAACTTGCTGGCGAAAAGATACGACTTTGAAATAAAGTATGTACCCTATTCCTTGAATGATCCTGACGAATATCATGAAAGTTTTGATTTTTTGATTTCCCTAACTGGAACTTATTCCCACGAACGTGAATTTTATCGCGATACAGACGCTTATGCCTCCTATCCATTCTTACTTATCACATCAAAAGAAAAGATGCAGACAGGAAATTTTCGAAAAACACCCTCTAACATAGGTATACTACAATATATATCTGTCGATCTTTTTGATGTTCTTGACGAATATCCCCAAGCGAATGTTTCAGTATACACGTCTTTAGACGACATGATACGGGATTACAAGGCAGGATATCTTGATGCATTTCTTTATACTGATACAGGCTTGACCTATCTCAATGCAATGCTTGGTGACGATTTATTTGTTTTTGGCAATAGCTTAGCGCTCCCTTTTAAATTATTCATATCGCGCAAGCTCAACCCTGCATATGTCAATGTCTTTAATGTCATTTTTGACTATGTAACACCAAGTGAATTTGATGAAATTTTCTTCCAACAATCGTTAAAATTTGTTCCTACGTTGACTATTGACGAATTTATGCGCAAGTATCGCTACGAACTTCTAGCAACGCTTTGTGTGCTATTTGGCGCCTATATTTTCACTGTCTATACATTGCAAAACAGACAAAAGATAGCAGTACTCAATGCAACACGCTATGATACGCTTTCCGGTTTTTTGACATATTCCTTCTTTGAAATGGAAATGACGGAAAAACTCCAGACGGCAGAATGCAACGAATATGTGATAATCGCTATTGATATTGACCTTTTTGACGTAATAACAACACATTATAGTCATGAAATTGCCAAGGGATTATTGCGCACCATGTCGCAGGCACTGGATACATATGTGAAGAGTGAGCACGGCCTTATTACGCGCACCTTCGTGGATAACTTTCTTATTTGCCGCACACATATTGAGCCTGGTGAGCTGGAATCTATTCTCCAAGAACATGTTATTCCCAAACTTACAAAGTCGCTTGCAGAAAGCTACCCTTTAACGCTGTCTGTAGGCATATATCCCATCGAAAACTGTCAAGAAGAAGCTTATATAATGGTTGACAGAGCAAATATGACGCGCATCAAGGGCAAACACGAGTGCAAAAATACAGTCTATATCTTTGACGATGCCTTGCGAGAGTATTACAGTGCACGAATAAATATTACCTATCGAATGGAAAGTGCGTTAAAAAATAATGAATTTCACTTGCTCTTTCAGCCAAAAGTTGATTTTGAGACTTTGAAGGTAAGGGGAGCAGAGGCGCTTGTTCGCTGGCATACGCCCGCAGGTGAAATTATTTCTCCCTCTGTCTTTATCCCTATATTTGAAGAAAATGGTTTTATCCACCGTCTTGATATATATGTTTTCACAAAGGTCTGTGAATTTTTGCAGCAATACTCGAACTATCTGAAGAATCAAGTCATTTCTGTCAATATTTCGAGCAGAACCATGCTTGAATCTTCCATTGTAGGGCATTTGAAGATGATTGCCGACCAATACGGTGTTTCACCGCGATTGATTGAGCTTGAAATCACGGAAAGTGCTATGTGTGAAGATTTTGCCTTAAGTAAAATTATGGATTTTCGGCGGATGGGTTTTGCTGTGTCTATTGACGACTTTGGGGCGGGAGTGTCTTCCTTAAATCGCCTCGGCAATATGCAAGCAGACGTACTCAAGCTTGATAAGGCTTTCTTGGACGCGTGCCAGGAGAGCGAACGCAGCAGAACTGTCGTGCAAGACACCATCCTTATGGCAAAGCATTTGAATATGCGCGTCGTGGCTGAAGGTGTGGAGACATTGGCACAAGCACAATGGCTACGTGAGCTTACATGTGACCTTGCCCAAGGATACTTTTTCTCAAAGCCGATTCCGCCAGAAGACGTGCTTATTTATTTTGTTGTGAATAAAACATTTTTTTTGTCAGACATTGAACTCATGCAATAACGTGTCACGAATGCCCGTGCATCCTTCGTATGAATGAGCTTGGGCACGCTGTGAATGTGTTGTGCGAGACACAGGCATTCTAATGGGGAAAACTTTTTTATTTTTTTAAGTTTTTATTTTTTTAAAGTTTTTTTCTTTGGGGAAAACTTTTTTAGGAAAAAAAGTTTCACCCTGAAGGGCACACGTCCCCCAAACCCCCTTTCAAAAAACACCTGTTTAACGAAATAGTTGGCGCTTTTTAATGAAAAAATACTTCTTGTTATAAAAATTTTCGTACCTTCTCTGACAAAAATCGTGCAATTTCAAACTGTCTCAAAAGTATTTGGCGAGCACTACTGAGAATGGTTCACACAATTAGAATGCCATGGTGCAAGACATGCTTTGTGCAATTTTTCTCAAATCGATAAAAGAACCTGTAATCATTACTGATAAAACGGCATTGCGACACACCTGCCCTCTTGACAAAGCAAGAATGATGCTTTATGGGCAGAAATGGACTGCCTTAGGGCACGTGTCCTTTCTTTATACTGGGGCAATCCGCGTCCATTGCTTCTTTCTCTAGGTTAGGTATTTTCTATGAAAAAGTTCATAAGTGTTTTTTTCTGCCTCACGCTCTTCTGCTATCCTTCAGACGTGTTACCACAAAACCTCATTACCGACAGTGCGTCCCATGATATATTGGCGTCCTCAACGTCCTTTGCTGAGATGTCGCCGTTCACACCACATTTCTCAGAAACTGTTATTAAATTCGGCTATATCCCAGGCTTTGGCTTCGCCAAAGACCTAGGATCTTCAAGCTATCGCGGGTATATCTATCAGCTTTTGCGGCGTATGGAAAATTTCTCGCAATATGAGTTCACCTTTGAAGCTTTTCCTGACAGTCCGTCATTATTAGCAGCCCTTCAAAGCGGTCGCGTGGACGTGGCCGTCCCCATGATGTACAACCAAAGCCGTGAAGATAATTTTTTATTCGGAGACACTCCTTTTGGCAGTGCACAAATACTCTTAGTGGCAAAGGGCACCGATTACGGATATTATATCGACCCCCAAAATGTACATGGGAAAACCGTCGCATCCTATCACGACAGTGTGTTAGAACCAATTTTCGACGAGTACTGTAAAAAAAACGGCATAAAAGTAAACTATATACGCGGTAATCATCTAGATTATCACACTCTAAGCGCGGATTACTACCTCGTATCAAGCCTGTCTGATATGTTTCAAAACTATGATTCCATCATAAGCCTTAAACGCTATGACTATTTTTTAACCTTTCGCCAGTCTGATTTTGCTCTTAAAAATTTTTTGAATGCCGTCTATCAAGACACCATCACTGCCGATAATGGCTTGTTGCCAGAGCTCTTTTTGCAATATTACAATCGCAATATCACGCGTCGCGACTTACTCAAAGAAGAAGAAGAAGCGCTTAAGGGCAAGACCTTCACGGTCGGCTATATTCGAGGACATATGCCCTTTCAATATGTAAACGAGCAAGGCAAGCCTGATGGTATAGCCGTGGAAATATTTAACTTGCTTGCAGATCGCTATGGTTTTAAAGTAAAGTATGTTCCCTATGATCTCGACGACCCTGAAGAGTATCACGAAAGCTTTGATTTGCTTTTATCCTTGCTTGGGAACTACGAGCACGAGCGTTTACACTACAGGCGCACAGAAGCGTATTTCCACCGTCCACTTATGCTTATCACATCTAAGGATAATGCGCGTATTCCTCAATTTCAAAGCAAAAAACGTAATATTGGAACCTTGCACTACATATCCATCGACAAAGCAAGTATTTTACGCGAATACCCACATGGCAATATCAAATACTATCCCTCCTTTGAAGAACTGATTGTAGCCTACAAAAATAACGATATTGATTCAATGCTGTTGACGAGTACCGCACTAACGTACTTAAACTCGATTTTTGGCGATACCCTCTTTACATTTGGCAACCAGCTCAATCTCCCCTTTAGACTCTTCGTTTCACGCAAACTGGATCCGCTGTATGTAGACGTATTCAACGTCATTTTTGACTATGTCAATCCGGGAGAATTTGACGAGGTGCTTGCGCGCCATACGCTCAACTTTTTGCCCTCATATTCTTTTTTAGAATTTGTATATATCCACCGCTATGAAATTACCATTGTATTTTTAGTGGTTTTATTTGTTTTTGCCATGACTATATATCATTTGCAAGGCAAGAAAAAAATGGCTGTGCTTGATGCTTTACGCTTTGACAGTCTTTCCGGCTTTATGACCTACTCCTTTTTTGAAGAGGAAGTCCGAAAAATCATGAAAAGGGCAGAATGCTGTGAATATGATATTATTTCGATCGATATTGACTCATTTAAAGGCATCACAAACCATTATAGCTATGATTCAGCAACAGAGATTTTACACTCTCTTGCACAATGTCTTGCAACATACTTAAAAGGAAAGCATGGTTTGATAACACGCCCTTATGCGGATAATTTTATTATTATACGTCGTCGCATTGCGCCTGATGCTCTTTTAGAAACGCTTAACGAAAAAGTTGTGTCTCAGGTTTTGCGCTCATTAGGTGAAGATTATCCACTGACTCTGTCTGTAGGCATCTATTCCGTAGAAAATTGCCAAGAACAAGTATATATTATGGTAGACAGGGCAAATGTGGCACGTAATCAAGGTAAAAAAGAACATGTGACAACAGTCTACTCTTTTGATGAAGTCTTACTTGAAGACTATAGTACACGCTTAAAAATCACCTACAGCATGGAAAATGCGCTTAAGAACAATGAATTTTCCATCGTCTTTCAACCCAAAGTAGACTTTAAAACACTCAAACTCAAAGGAGCCGAAGCTCTCGTGCGTTGGAAAGCAGCGCAGGGAGGCACCTTCTATCCTTCTGCCTTTATTCCTGTTTTTGAGGAAAATGGATTTATCCATAAGCTTGATATCTATGTATTTACAAAGGTTTGTGAATTTATACAAGAATATGGAGAATACTTGCAAGATATAGTGCTCTCCGTGAATATTTCTAGCCGTTCCATGCTTGAAGCTACTATTGTCGGCCGACTTAAAATGATCGCTGACTACTATCAAGTTCCGCCGAATATGATTGAACTTGAAATTACAGAAAGCGCCATGTGTGAAGACTTTGCAGGCAGTAAAATCCACGATTTTCAAGCCATGGGCTTCTCTATATCCATCGACGACTTTGGCGCGGGCGTATCATCTCTCAATCGCCTAGGAAGCATGCAAGCCGATATATTAAAGCTTGATAAAGCCTTTTTAGACGTGTGCGATGAAAACTTTCGCGGCAAAGTTGTCGTGCAAGATACCATACTTATGGCAAAGCACCTCGATATGATTGTCGTGGCAGAAGGTGTAGAAACGGCGCATCAGGCAGCGTGGCTGCGCACGCTTGATTGCGATATTGCCCAAGGCTATTACTTCTCAAAACCCTTGCCAGTAGCAGTATTTTTAGACGATGTTATGTCAGACAAAACCTATACTCTAGAAAATATCAACACGGAAGAAGCCAAAAAATGTACTTGCGCTGACGCCAAGGACACTTTATATACGCCTGCATGAAGACTCATTATGACGCAATAGCGCTTTTTTCCGGCGGGCTTGACAGTATCCTCTCTGTAAAAACTGTCGAAGCCCAAGGGCTGCGAGTAAAATGTATACACTTTGTCTCGCCCTTTTTTGGCAAAAGTCACCTACTGCCACTCTGGCGACGCCAATTTAAAATAGATATAGACGCCATGGACGTGGGCGAACAATTTGTCCATATGCTACGCACAGGCCCGACACACGGTTTTGGAAAATACCTCAACCCTTGTGTCGACTGTAAAATTCTTATGATGCGTCATGTAAAAGAATTGCTCGATTATTACGGTGCCTCTTGTGTCGTGTCCGGTGAAGTCATAGGCCAACGCCCTATGTCTCAAAGAAAGGATACACTCAATATCATTCGACGCGAAAGTGGTCTCAAAGAAGAACTCTTGCGCCCCCTATCAGCGCAACTGCTCACACCAACACAAGCAGAACTCTCCGGCCTTATCGACAGAGAAAAACTGCACGCTATTCACGGACGCGGACGCAAGGATCAAATGCGTCTTGCCAAAGAATACGGAATAAAGGATGCCGATATCCCCACCCCCGCAGGCGGCTGTCGCTTGACAGAACAAGAAAATGCCGCGCGCTACTTAAAAGTTCTCAAACACGCACCCCATGCAGATGCCACCTATATGCGCCTTGCCCATACAGGACGACAATATTGGTCGCAACAAGGAGAAGGAGAACACTGGTTATGCATCGGACGAAATGCATCAAACAACACACACCTAGAAGCATTGACAGAAACAACAGACCACGTGTTTCGTGTGCGTGACTTTGCAGGCCCTCTTGCTCTTGCGCGTCCCCTCGTTAAATGGACAGATACCGACATACAAAATGCCGCAAGTTTTGTAGCGTCATTTTCTCCAAGGGCAGTACAAAGCAATGCAGAAGTGACAGTAAGCATACGCCACGGGCATCATACCCACGACGTGCGCGTCCTTCCTCAACGCAATGCTAACCCAAGCTCATGGGCAGAGCCAACATGGAAGCAGCTGAAAGCCGCACGCCTATGTCCCGTCATGACCCTCTAGCTCCTGCCTTGTAAAAACTAAAAGATTTTTTTGAAGGGGGTTTGGGGAGAAAGCTTTTTTTGTTTTTTAATTTTTAATTTTTTTTCTTGGGGGGGGGGGGGGGGGGGGGGGGGGGGGGGTGGGTGGGAAGGACAGCA
>CAYJHT010000014.1:0-13467 GCA_964369615.1 uncultured Desulfovibrionaceae bacterium | reverse complement strand
AAAAAACCATCTGTTTAACTAGATAGTTGGCGCTTTTTAATGGAAGATTTGAAAAAGGTGTTTTTTTAAGAGTTCTTTTAAAAGCGACATTTCTTTTAGAGTGTTTTTAGATTTTACAAGGCACGAGTACCTTGTATACGCTAAAAGTATACATACAAATGACAAAGCGCGCTTGAAGAAAAATCATGCGACAGCTCTCTTTACATGCTAAACGGGTGTTTTTTTGAAGGGGGTTGTGGTATGTCTTTCCGAGTGTGTGAACTATTCTCAATTATGCTTGCGAAATACTTTTGAGAGAGTTTGCAAGTTCACAATTATCGTCAGAGAGTGCAGAAAAATTTTTAAGAAAACAAGTGTGCTTTTTCATTAAAAAGCGCCAATTGCCTAGGAGGTGTTTCTAAATAAATTCTTTTGCATTTTGTCGCTCTTCTGAAGGGTTAAAGCAGACTTTTTTGTAAAAAATACAAAAGAGCATTTTCATTCTTCCATTCGAGAGCGCCGATTGTCTAGCTAAACAGATGGTTTGTTTGAAGGGGGGTTTGGGGGGAAACTTTTTTTTCCCAAAAAAAGTTTCCCCCCACAAGCTTTTCAGAAAAAACAAAATATGTTTATTGAGAAACCGTCCCTGAGGAAGAGAAAATATTAATTATTCTTTAAATTTTCCACAATAGTCGTCAATTCTTGTGCTTGTGCCGACAGTGCTATAACAGCACTTGAGGCCTCATCCATGGCGGCGCGGGTGTCGTTGGCTACATTATTGATGTGGTCGATGGCACGGGTCATTTCTTCCATGGTAGCGGATTGTTCTTCGCTGGCAGTGGCGATATTACGCACGCCGCCGGCACTCATTTCTGCCATTTCTAAGATTTCTTGCAGGGCAATGCCGCTTTCATTTGCAAGGGAGGTAGCGTCTTCAATGCTTTGGACGGCAACGTCGACTTGGTGGACATTTTGCTCTGTACTGTGCTGTATGGCGGTGATGGCATTGGCGACATCGGTCGTTGATGTGATGGTTTTTTCAGCCAGTTTGCGTACTTCGTCTGCCACAACGGCAAAGCCTCGTCCTGCTTCTCCGGCGCGTGCGGCTTCGATGGCGGCATTGAGTGCAAGGAGATTTGTTTGATCGGCAATATCAGAAATGACGCCCATGACAGTATTGATGGACTGGGCATGCTCTGCAAGAGCGTTCATATTTGTGCGCAAAGTGAGTGATTCTTTGCGTACATTATTGATGGCTTCTTTACATTTTTGGGTGATATCTGCGCCAGTAAGTGCTTTTTCCTTGGTGGTATTCGCAATATCAGCGCTGGAGACAGCATTTTGTGTCACATCAATGATGGTGCTATTCATTTGATCCATGCCTGCGGCGGTATCGCCAAGGCGTGCGGCTTGATCATTCACGCTGTTTGTGGAAGACTCAATTTGTGCGGAGAGTTGTTCTGAGGCGGAAGCCACCACATGCACGACGCCTTCCAACTGCCGCGCAGCGTCGAGCAGACCTTGGCGACGTGCAAGTCCTGCTTGCTCTGCCGCTTCTTGTGCGGCTTTTTGTGCTTCTTCTGCGCTGGCTAAGGCTGTCTTTGCTTCATTTGTGGCTACATTGGCTTTTTCTACAATCTCTGCTAGGTTTGCAATCATTTGCGAGAGACCGTCGGCAAGTTCTGCTATTTCATCCCCACGCGTACTAGCTGCACTGAGTTGCTGCTTTTGCTCTGAGGTGAGAACGAGGTTTCCTTCGCTCACATAGGTCGCAATATTTGCGCTGGCCTTGAGATGGCCTGCGATGCCTTTAGCGACGACAAAAATAATGAGCGTCATTATAAGGGCAATGGCAATGGCGAGAAGTGTGATTTCAAAAATCAGCATCGTGACTGGTTCGTTGAGTTCGTCGTAGGGAATTTCGACAAAAACATACCAATCTACGCTGCTCACGTGGGCATAATAGCCAATATAGCGCATATCTTCAAAAAGAAAATTTGCCTTTCCAAACTTCTGTCTGCCCATCTCTTGTATATGCGTAAGTGAGGCATCGTTGGTGTTGACGTATTCACCCTCTGCGTCCATGAGGATAGTAAATTCTTTGTCATAAACATAGGATCCCATACCTGGCGTAAGAGCAAGTTTTCCGGTGGTTGCGTCGTGAAGTTTCTTTAAATCTACCAATATTACAAGGCTCCCCACAATTTCGCCATCGTCTCGTACTGGGCTTGCAATGAAGGCGCTCAGGTTGTTTGTGGCTTCCGACATAACTGTAGCAAGGGTTGCGTTACCGCGTAAGGCACCCATAACAGCTTCACGTCGAGAAGCGTCAAAGCCTATGAACGAGCTTTGGGAGTGGGCTATAACAATGCCCTTTGTATCGGTAAGGAAGACATCGGCTACATTTGTGTAGGACTGCTTCATTTCTTGGAAAAAGGTGTTGACCCGTTCAAGCTCGTCATTATAGCGCGGCGATTGCGCTGCATAAGTATGTGTCAAGGCGAAAGATTCTACCTCTGGCATGGAACTTGTATTGAGCGCGAGTGTTTCTAAAAAGTCCATAATACTATCCAGTTCACGCGCGTGTACATTCACAAGCGCCTGTACTTGCGTATCTGTAATCTGTGTTAAGTCATTGCGCACAATAATTGTTACCGTCACCGCAAGGACTGTCAGCCCCAGCACAGCCGTGCCCAAGATATAGAGTAACATTTTCTTCAAAAGATTCAATCGCATATAAAACTCCAAGTATGAATATTTATCTCTTACGGTGGTGTGTCCACAGCATAAAATAGAAAAAGCTTATAGAACTTATCGGCATTGTATACGTAAGCATAAGCGTCTGTGTAAAATTTTTACAGCAAAGTACGGCATGCTCATTGTAGGAACCATTTTCAGTAATACTCACCAAATATTCTTGAGGCAGTTTGAAATTTCACGATTTTTGTCAGAGAATGTACAAAAAAGTTTCCCCCCACAAGCCTTTCAGAAAAAACAAACTCCTAGAAGCAGCTTATAAGGGATACGTTCCTTTTAAGATAGAGGGGAGGCCGCAGTTGACAAGGACGACATTGTCGCAGGTGGCGGCCATGTGTTGGTTTATGAGTCCTTGGGCGTCACGGAAGGCGCGTGAAAGCGCGTTTGCCGGCACGATTCCTTGCCCTAGTTCACTGCTGACAAAGGCGACGGGTATGGGACATTTTTTCGCCCATGTGGCGAGTTCGCGGGTTTGTTTTAGGATGTGTTGCGTGTCTTGGTTTTGCATGAATATGTGCCCAAGCCACAGTGTGAGACAGTCAATCAAGATGGCTTGAGGGATATTTTTTGTGTTTGTTACAGCATCGGAGAGTATGTTAAGGTTGAGTGTGGGATTTTCAAGTGTTGTCCAGCCTTCGCCTCGTGCGGCTTTGTGCGCTTCTATGCGTTCGTGCATTTCATGGTCGATGGGGGCGCCAGTGTCAGAGAGGGGATTTGCAGCGGTGGCGACATAGAGACGGTGCTGCCCACAGTTTTCTGCCCAGGCTTGTGCAAGAGCGCTTTTGCCGCTGCGTGTTCCGCCGACAAAGAGTATTGTTTGTTTCATGTATGTTATGTGCATGTATTATTGTATAGTGTCTGCGGCTTTACGCAGTCTGTCTGCGAGGTTTTGGAGGAGTTTTGCGGCAGCAAGACTGCTTTCTTGTGTGGTTCCCTCGCGTCTTTCAAGCCACTCTGCGACAAAGAAGACGGTGTCAGCGTCCACGGCGCGTGTGATTTCCTCTTGTGTATAGAGGTCATTGATAAGTTTTGTGCGTGTGTCTTGGCGGTCGTTGAGGACGCGCTGGTAGGTGGCATTGAGTCCGTCTACGCGTAATTGTGCGGCTCTTTGGGCTGTTGCGTCACCGTTTTCGCGGGCGGTGTCAAGGTTAAAGACGGCGTCGGTGAGTTGGCTATGTATGCTGAGTGCTTCTTGAGAGAGCGCGTCTATTTCTTGCATACGCTGTTGAAAGTCTGTCATATTGCCTATGCCGTTGAGGACGCCGCCGAGTGAGGCCATGACAAGGGAGTAGGCCTTGTACATATCACTTGTTTGTTCGGGAGTGAGGGCTTTGCCTTTTTGTGGTGTTGCGGCGGCATTGGCGAGGCTGTCAACGAAGCGGTCGGCGTAGAGGCTATAGAGTGCGTTGAGCATGGGTGGGTTGAAGGCATAGCGCAGGAGCTGTGTTCTTGCGGTGTATATATCACCTTGATTTTCATTGTCTTTCGGCATAAGGGCGTGCATTTGCTGTCCATATCTGAGGTTTATGGCAGAGATGCTGAGATTTACGCCCTTGTTTGGCACATAATGTCGAACCATCCAGTGCGCTACGTCCTCGACGAAGGGGAGGGGGACTACGCTATCTTCTTCGACCTTGGGTATTATTGGTGTGATTATTTCTGGTTTTGCGTCAGTGGCAGTTGTGTTAGCGGTGACGGTGTCAGCAGTGAGGGGGGTAGTCGTGTCTGGATCAGTGGTATCAGTGCTTGTGCTGGCGGTGACATCTGCA
Source organism: uncultured Desulfovibrionaceae bacterium (assembly GCA_964369615.1). Taxonomy (GTDB): domain Bacteria; phylum Desulfobacterota; class Desulfovibrionia; order Desulfovibrionales; family Desulfovibrionaceae; genus CAYJAD01. The sequence continues at coordinate 8,962 of CAYJHT010000014.1, read as the reverse complement.
TCGCTTTGTGCTGTGTTTTTTGTTGTATGTGTATTTTCGTTGCGTGTGCTATGAGTGTTTGTTGGGTGTGGCGGTGGCGCACTCATGCTTGTGCGAATATTTTGCCCTGCCAATGTGCCTGGGGCTGTGGCTGGATTTGTGACAGAGGGGGGCGGTGGAGGCGAGGGCTTGATATATTCGACGACAGTTTGCAGTGGTTTTTCAAGCGGGGTATTTTCTACAGCACTTTCTATTTCGTTTTGCACGATATTCTTCACATTTTCTTGTGTTTCTTCGTCACGAGACAGCCAAAAAAGGGTAGCGGCGGTCGTTGACACGATGAGGAGTGTGAGGATTGCAAATTTAAATATATTTCCACGGCGTGAGGAAGGTTTTGGCAGTTCGCCAATGGATTCATCGGTATTTGTTGTATATTCTTTGTCAAATTCACTCATGACAGTATCCCCTTATAAAAAAAGTCCATGAGGCAATAGTTAACAGATTTTTCACCAAGAGCAAATACTTTTTATATTCTGTATTTTGAATGAGATAGCGAGATTTTATTTTGCTTGTTGGCTAAGATTTTTTTATCGTTTTGTGAGATAAAAAAATAAACTCGTAATATTGAAAGAATTTGCTAATGTGGGCCTTTGTAGGCTTGACAAAGGTTTGCAGATGGTGCATAAACACCTTTCTCTTTTACAGAGAAAGCCTTTTGAGGAGAAAATTATGTATGCAATAGTAGAAGCTTGCGGTAAGCAGTTTCGCGTTGAAGAAGGGTGCAAGATAGTAGTGGACAAGCTGAAAGCCGATGTGGGCGCAGAAATTGTCCTTGATAAGGTACTCTTGCTTGGCGGTGAGAATTTTCGCGCAGGCGCCCCTTATGTGGAAAATGCTTCTGTGAAGTGTGAAGTTCTTTGCCACGGACGTGGTGAAAAGGTGCTTGTATTTAAGCGCTGGCGTCGTAATGACTCGCGTAAATTGCGCGGTCATCGTCAAGATTTAACGACTATCAAAGTCACAGCTATCTCAGCATAAGACGACGTTGAAAAGAGCCTTGGCAATGTCATTGCCCCTTAAGTGAAGGCATTTTTTTGACACGGGCATGAGATTTTCAGAAGATATACTGAAACATCAGTATATGAGGAGCATATCATGGCACATAAAAAAGCAGGCGGGTCATCGCGCAATGGCCGCGACAGTAATGGACAACGACGTGGCGTAAAACGTTTTGGCGGTCAAAGTGTTTCTGCAGGAAGCATTCTTGTACGTCAACTCGGCACGCGTATTTTTCCCGGTCACAACGTGGGCATGGGAAGAGATTATACCCTCTTTGCCAAGATAGACGGCGTTGTAAAATACGAAAAGTATGTGCGCAATCGTCGTGTCTTGACTCGCGTCCATATTGAAGAACGCGTATAGAGAATTAGACCACAAGTCTTTCTGTTTTTTTGCAGAGAATAGCCGCAAAGGGCAGCCTTCTTTGAAGGCTGTTGCCGATGTGGCTCTTGTGGTTTTTAGAGTACTTTTTCTCAAGGCCATGGGGAAAGTAATTAAGGGGGGCAGGAAAGCCTATGAGATTTGTTGATGAAGCGACTATCAGTGTCCGAGCCGGCAAGGGTGGTCATGGTTGTATTTCCTTTCGGCGAGAAAAATTTGTACCGCGTGGTGGTCCTGATGGCGGCGATGGCGGTGATGGCGGCAATGTGCTTGTGCGCGCAGATGGACGCCTTTTGAGTTTATATGATTTTCGTTTGCAAAAACGCTACGAAGCACAAAATGGACAGCCCGGCATGGGGAGCCAATGTCATGGTCGCAAGGGTGAGAATACAATCTTGCACTTGCCAGAGGGAACGCTTATTTTTGAGCAGACCGTGGCAGGAGAGGTGCTTATTGCAGACTTAACCGACCCTGAAGCTGAGTTTACGATAGCTAAGGGAGGCCGTGGTGGTAAGGGCAATGAGCATTTTAAATCTTCCACGATGCGCGCGCCGCGCTTTGCGCAACCCGGTGAACTTGGGGAGGAGCGAACCCTTCGCCTTGAATTGAAGATTTTGGCCGATGCCGGCTTGATTGGCTTGCCAAATGCGGGCAAATCCACGTTTTTGTCATGTGTTTCTGCGGCACGCCCGAAGATTGCTGCGTATCCCTTCACAACTTTGACGCCAAACCTTGGCGTACTTATCGATGAATATGATCCCGGCAAACGCATGGTGATTGCGGATATTCCGGGTCTTATTGAAGGGGCACATCTTGGACAAGGGCTTGGTCACAGGTTTTTAAAGCATGTGGAGCGCACCCGTTTTATGGTGCATATTTTAAGCATCGAGGATATTAACCTTGATGATGAAGACAATATGTGGGCAGGCTTTGACCTTATCAATGCGGAACTGTGTCAATTTGACGCAGAGCTTGGCACGCGTACTCAGATTGAAGTTGTCAACAAAATTGATACCGTCGATGCGCAAACATTGGAAAAGTTGCAAACCAGTGCCAAGGCGCAGGGCAGAGATATTTTCTTTATTTCCGCTAAGGATAATGTGGGTATTGAGGCACTTGTAGCGCGTATTTGGCAAATGCGCAATAGTAAAGAAATGAGTGAGCCCTTGCTTCATTTCCGCGAAGTTGTACAAGATACAGAAGAATTTCCTGATATTGAAGTGGAATATGTTCGTGAATAGGATGTGTTTTGCGGAGTTTCGATGTGCGTGATGTACATTTCATATTTTGCGAACGAGGTGGGGGAAAACTTTTGAAAAAGGTTTTCCCCCACGTGTTTTAAAAACCTTATGACATGAAAATTAAGGAAACGCTGATTTAATCGAAGTTTTGTTCTTTAACAAGGAAAGCGAATTTCGCGAAGCATGCGGTATATTAGATATATATAAGTGTTTCGCGAGATGAGCTTGACGCAGTTAAAGGGCAAAAAGGCATTAAATCAGCGTTTCCTTAAGTATTCCTTTTTTGCCTTCTCCCTTATGGTGCGTGAGCAAGGCAAGCGCTGTCCGGAGCATAGAACAATCTTTCGCCAAGGATTTTCATTTCATGTGCGAGTAAGTCGTTGTGGAAGAACATGAGGTGGTCTGCCTTTGTGTAAGCCAGATGGTATTCATGCCAGCGGAATCTGAGGAAGGACTTTGAAAAGGGTAAAAGTGTGGGTTTTTTTTCATTGCAGAAGAGGACGCCCGTGTATTTTTCTAGATAATTATTATGTTTATAATAGGCATAGCACATCTTATTTTCGAGGAGCGATTCAATGTGTATAATGGTGTCGGCGTCATTTAGGGTATGTTGTGCTTTTATCTGTTGAAATGTGAAATATTCGATATTATTCCAGTTTTCTTTTTTTCTTTGCCATTGTTCGTCTGGTATATATTGCGGAGAGTTGAGAATCATGCCTACGTTTATGAGTTGTTCTCTGTCAAGAAAGACATATGTGAGCATGGTATCTGAGTCTTCGATGTAGCTCAATGCGGTTTGTTGTAGGCGTATTTTTTTCTTTGTAATCTCGTCATAACTAAACACTGCTGTTTCACCGAGTTTTTCATTTTGAACGGCACGCATGCTTGCTTCTAGGATGATTTTATCCATTTCTATAATGCTTTTCCCCCATCCTTCTTGCCAATAGAGTGTTATGCCCTTGTGTGTGTAGATTGTGTGAATGAGTTCATAGAGTTCTCCCAGAGTTCTGAGGCGTTTGATGTAACAGAGACTTTTAAAGTGCAATGCCTTTTGCTTTGATAACGTAAACATATTCCCTCCATATTTTGCAGACGCAAGATGCGTTTTTCAATGATTCTGTGTACAATTGTTTTTCACATGCGGGCAGTGTTCAGCTTCTCGCTGCTGGTGCAAAAAAATATGTATTTACACATATTTTTTCTTTGCAAAATGTATCCTCCTTGATAAAAAAAGTGTGCGTATGTTTGTTTTTTAAACTCTCTTATTTTTTAGCAAATATATATATTCTTGTCAAGCATTCAGGCGGTGTTTCATGAGCGTAATGCGGTAAAGTGCCAAGAATGGCTAGATATAACAGGTAAAAAATATCTGTTCTTCTATTTATTTTGAGTGCGAAGAAAGGCCTTAATACAAGGCGAAATTTTAATATATTTATAAAAAACACCTTTTAAATTCTCTATTAAAAAGTGCCAACTACCTAGTTAAGCAGATGGTTTTTTTTCAAATTTACTTGACTTTTTAGTAAGTTCGAGGCATAATGTGATGATGAAGAGACGCGCTTTGCTTATATTTTCCGGTGGGCAGGATTCTGCGACATGTCTTGCATGGGCCTTGGAACGCTTTGACGAGGTGATGACCTTGGGTTTTGCCTATGGTCAAAGGCACGAGGTGGAGATGTCGTGTCGGGAGGGTCTTCGAGAAAGTATTTCCTCCTTGCAGGTGTTATGGAGACAGCGTTTGGGTGGGGATGTTGTTTTGAATACTGATTTTTTTCAGCATATTTCCCAAACGTCGCTGACGGCGGACGTGCCCATTCTTGGGAGTAATACCTTTGTACCGGGGCGGAACCTTATATTTCTTAGTATGGCGGCGGCGTGGGCATATGGTCAGGGTGTGCGCCACATTGTTATGGGCGTGTGTGAGACAGATTATTCAGGCTATGCTGACTGCCGTGACGATAGCATTAAGGCTATGCAAGTGGCGCTTAATAGGGGGATGGATACTGATTATGTGATCCATACGCCCCTTATGTGGCGTACAAAGGCGCAAACATGGGCGCTTGCTCGCGCGCTTGGTGGCACGGCATTGGTGGAGATTATACGAGAGCAGACGCATACGTGTTATAGTGGCGACCGCAGTCATTTGCATTATTGGGGCTATGGGTGTGCGCAGTGTCCGGCGTGTGTGCTGCGCGCACGCGGCTATGACGAATATATGCAAGAGGAGCATTTACGGTGACACAAAAAATATGGAGTCGCGCTCAAGCTGTTGAAGGCGCGAGTATTTTATTTTATATAAATACAGAAAAAGAACAAGTCCTGCGTCTTGCAAAACAGCTCGAAGACATGGGCTTGCGTCTTGGAAGCAAGGGAGATGAGCTTTTTTGTCGCCATTGGTATGCCTTTGTGCATGCCTCCATCGTTTCGCGGCTCATGGTTGCTGCGCCCAACAGTGTTCTCGTAGATTATTTGCGGCAAACAACGACGCTGCTTACACATCGAGATATTGCAAAAGAACGCGCAAAGCATTATGTAGACACTTATTTCTCACCCTATATGGACTTGCTTGCTAAGGAAGAACAGACGCAATGTCCTCATTTATTCTTGAAAAGCGTCTATAATATAGGCGATATCACCCAAGCTCCGCACACGGCTGTGGCTCTTATCTCGGGAACCATGGCTATGCTTCTCAGTGCCGTTGCAGACAAATTTGATCAATACGACATGCAAAGCGATTAAGGCGCAAGTTGAGGCGCGTCTTTTTTTTGCAAAGTTTTGTATGCGGGATTGTCAAACGCGATAAAGAGTCTTACATTGTAGTGACACGTAAATCGGTTACTTTTTCATGTTTCGTCAAAATACGGAAACATCCTTGAATTTACTATATAAACGTCTAAAAAGACATGCGTTACGGAGGCAAATTTGAACCAGTTTACTCGCAACCTGACACTGTGGGCTATTATCGCCCTCGCCATGGTTATGCTTTTTAATATGTTTCAGCAACCGCAAGGCACTGGGCAACAAACCTCATACACTGATTTTTTACGCAGTGTTGACGATGGCGACGTCACAGAAGTCGTCATCCAAGGTAATACCCTTACAGGCTACACCGTGGATGGCAAACAGTTGCAAACCTATGCACCGCCTGACTCCGACCTCGTAAGTCGACTCATGGAAAAAAAGGTCGCAATCAAGGCCGAACCCCTTGAAGATCAACCTTGGTACATGACCCTTCTTGTTTCGTGGTTCCCCATGCTGCTCCTCATAGGTGTGTGGATTTTCTTTATGCGCCAAATGCAAGGCGGCGGTGGCAAAGCCATGAGCTTTGGACGCTCACGTGCACGAATGCTCAATCAAGAAGAAGGGCGAGTCACTTTTGAAGACGTCGCAGGTATTGATGAAGCAAAGGATGAATTGTCAGAAGTCGTTGAATTTCTTTCTAATCCGCGCAAATTTACCCGTCTTGGCGGTCGTATACCCAAGGGCGTCTTGCTCGTAGGCCCTCCCGGAACTGGTAAAACACTTCTGGCGCGCGCTGTCGCAGGTGAAGCGGGTGTTCCCTTCTTTTCCATCTCCGGCTCCGATTTTGTAGAAATGTTCGTCGGTGTAGGCGCCTCTCGCGTGCGCGATCTCTTTACACAAGGCAAAAAAAATGCCCCCTGCCTTATATTTATCGACGAAATCGACGCCGTAGGACGTAAACGCGGTGCAGGTCTTGGTGGTGGACATGACGAACGCGAACAAACGCTTAACCAACTCCTCGTCGAAATGGACGGTTTTGAATCTAATGAAGGTGTCATCCTTATAGCTGCCACAAACAGACCCGACGTCCTCGACCCGGCTCTGCTCAGACCCGGGCGATTTGACAGACAAGTCGTCGTACCTACACCTGATGTTCAAGGGCGCCGACGCATATTGGAAGTGCATGCGCGTCGCACGCCTCTTGCTAAGGACGTTGATCTTGATACGCTTGCACGCGGTACCCCCGGATTCTCTGGCGCTGATCTTGAAAATCTTGTCAATGAAGCCGCCCTTCAAGCTGCAAAGTGCAACGAAGAAGCCCTCGATATGGACGATTTCGAATATGCTAAGGATAAAGTGCTCATGGGGCGCGAAAGACGTAGTCTTATCTTGTCTGACGAAGAAAAACGCATTACTGCTTATCATGAAGCAGGACACGCGCTTGCAGCACGCTTGCTCCCCATGGCAGACCCTGTACATAAAGTGACTATTATTCCACGAGGTCGCGCACTCGGCGTCACGATGCAATTACCGGAAGAAGATAGACACGGATATTCGAGGAATTATCTTAAAACAACTCTTGTCGTCCTTCTTGGCGGGCGCGTCGCGGAAGAACTTATCTTTGAAGATATCACGACAGGAGCCGGAAATGATATTGAGCGCGTCACACGCACCGCGCGTAAAATGGTCTGCGAATGGGGCATGAGCGATGCTGTAGGCCCTTTGGCTATTGGTGAGACTGGCGAAGAAGTCTTTATTGGGCGCGAATGGGTGCAAAATAAAAACTTCAGTGAAGATACGGCGCGGCTTGTAGATGCGGAAGTGAAAACTATAGTTGAGGGAGCGCGTAAAAAGTGTCGTGAACTGCTTGAGGAAAATATCACACATCTGCATGCTATCGCAGAAGCTTTGTTGGAACGCGAAACGATCAGCGGGCAAGATATAGAAAAAATAATGAATAATGAAGAGCTCCCCCCCTTGGATTTAAAACCAGCCAAGCAGGAGGAAACTCCGACGAGTAGTGATGCGTGCTCTGCTTCACAGGACTCTGTGGATGTGGCAGACGCGCCTGCGCCTAAGGAAGGTACACTGCGAGAATTTCTCTTCGAACCAGCAGAGGAGACGAAGGAAAGTCCCAAAGCATCAGATGCTTCCACAAAGGACAATGTCACGAAGGACGATGTCACAAAGGACGGAAAATAAGCGCATGATGATACGCTTTCCGTGGGTTTTACGCAACGGGGAGGTGTTTACCCCCTCCCCGTCGCTGTCGTGTGGTGTTATGGGTATTGTCAATGTCACACCGGACTCCTTCTATGACGGTGGCGCTCATAATATGGAATGTGACGCGTTGCGTCATGCACGACGCCTATGTGTAGAAGGCGCGCATATTCTGGATATTGGTGCAGAGTCATCGCGTCCGGGGGCTGTAGCCTTGACTGCATCAGAGGAAATGCCGCGCCTTATGAATGTTGTCAATAGACTGTGCGCTGAGCGTGACGCACAAGTAAACATGCAAAAGCCGCATGAGACTCCAAAACCCTTTCCTTTTATATCTGCAGATACATACCATGCCCGCACCGCTGCCGTTTGCCTTGAAGCCGGTGTGGATATTATAAATGATATTTCTGCGTGTCGCTTTGAGCCGGAGCTTTTAGACATTGTTGCACAATACAAACCCGGTTATGTACTTATGCACTCGCATGACAGAGCTAAGGGCACTGATGATCCACACTGTATCCCCAAGAATGCCAATAAAGGAGCCCTTGACGTACTTTGCCGCTTTTATGAATTTCATTTGCACAGGCTGACTGCCGCAGGGATTCCGGAAGATCGCATCATTCTTGATCCGGGCATAGGTTTTGGCAAGACGCCCGAACAAAACTTTTGTATCTTGCGCAATCTAAAAAAGCTTCGTAAATTCGGACGCCCTGTCCTTATGGGCTTGTCTATGAAATCGCTCTTTTCTCTTATTTGTGTCTCTGTGCCACAGCGTCGTTGCGATGATATATATGACGCGCGTGCGTATGCTACGCAATGCGCCACAGCACTTCTGGTTTCACAAAATCTTTGTCTCATCCACCGCGTACATCACGTTGCAGAAACTCTTCGAAGCATACAGCTTGCCCAGCTTATGCGCACAGACACCGCCATACATCCGCTTTCTTCTATGTAACCCGGATATTTCACAAGCTGGGGGAGAGGGAAACCTTTTCTGAAGAAAAGGTTCTCCCCCCCCAGACCTCCTCCCCTTCCAAAAAACTTTATTTGTGACAGCATCTTATGCTTCGTACGACACTTTGTGGTCACACGGAAGATTTTTTGCGTGCTTGCTTTGAAAATTATAGAATGTGCAATGTGTACCGAGGAAGTTAGTTTGATTTTTGTATCTAAATATATGTAATAAATATATTTTTACTATGTATATACAAACATTTGGTGAAAAATGCGGGCTAACGGATGCTTTTTCTTGCAAGCGAGATTTTTGTATTTGACAAGGTACGAGGTATCCCCTCACGGGGTAACGGCGTCTTCCGTAAGCCAATCAGTGGCTTGCGCTA
>CAYJHT010000013.1:0-13547 GCA_964369615.1 uncultured Desulfovibrionaceae bacterium | reverse complement strand
AGGCATAATACAAAAAAACGCCTTGCTTGGAAGGTGTAGCGCTTTGGACGCTTACTCATTGACAAAAAGGCATGTTTGCGTAAACTGTTAATATTATGAAGATTTCGTATTTTTTAACGTCTAAAGAATTAAAGTTCGTTTTAGAAAAAGTCAATTATTTATTATGTTTTAGAAAGATTTACTCCGTGAGGGGATACAAAGCAAAGGGTGCGTTGGATTAAGCTGGTCTAGTAGGTCAGGGTACAAAAGATGGCCTTGTGTATGTTTTTGAGTGCGCTGCAAACTCATAGTACATGTTCCTTTTTGACCAGTTTTTTATAGTTCCATTCTATTTCCTGTCGGAAAGTTTATATAAAAACGGCTCATTTATCAATACATTTCAATGCATTACTTGCTTTTTAAGGGGCGGCTATCATAGAGTACAAGAAGAGAAAAAAGTAAAGCCTCACAATGCTTTATGTAGCATTATGAGGCTTGGTAATATCTATAATGGTGGAGGCGGGGGGAGTCGAACCCCCGTCCGAGAACATTCCACGCAAAGCGTCTACAGGTATAGTTCAGGTTTTATTCTCGTCGCAGATGTGGCCCCCGAACAGGCGATCCTTGACCAGTTCACTGCAGAAATCTTACGTTGGCACCAGCAAACACATGCCTTCGCAAGCCTGATAATATGTCGCCGCACCGGAATATCAGGCATCTTCCGGATAGACGTGGTCATCTAGTGACCATTGCCGCGCTGGGATTAAGCAGCGTAGGCGTAGTCGTAATCGTTCTTTGCAATTACTTTGTTGCCGCTTTTAACGAGGCCAGCGGCGCCTCGACCTGCAACTTTGGCTTCCACATCCCCGTCGAAACCAATGCGCCCCCAATGAGGGATAAACACAATACAGAAGAAAAAATAAAAACACAACACTTGCACACCCACTTTTCAAAGAAATATTTTGTGCCTTTTATATCTAATATATATCCAATACCCCATGCTCAATGACACCACATAAAGTACAACACTCAAAAGCGTATTCCACAACGCATCCACATAAACACCGTCACCCATAAGAGCAAATATGAAATTTTGCACCGTAAAGCCAAGCGTGGAAGCCCCCAAGAATGATACCGAAGGAATACGACTAATACCAGCTAAAAAATTTGTTAAAAAATTACTCCCTAAGGGAATAATACGCACAACAAAGGTCAACAAAAATGGTGACTGGAGCAAAAAATCATTAAAATTTAAAAGCCTAGCCCCAAAACGACGCTGCAACCACGCCTGCCCAACAAAACGTGCGTAAAAAAAACATGCGGCACACGAAAGACCTGTCCCCAAGGTCGCAAGAAAAGTTCCCTCCCACACACCAAATACATAGCCACCAAAAAAACTACACACCTGACGAGGAACTGCCAAAGCAGTCAACAAAGCAACCACAAGCACATACACTGCCATCGCTGCGTTCCCATAAAAGCCTACTGCTTCACCCATCCATCGCTCAAAATCTGACACACCCATCGTAAGCCACAAACACAACAATACAAATACATACACAAACACAGAAAAAAGACGAAAGAAAACAGGGAAGGAAAAACTCATCATAATACCCCCTGCTTACGACGCCATAAAACATACAGAAAAAATATCTGCCCGCACAGTAAAATCACATCCCTATCCAAAAAAGCCACCGTTGATACCATACACGCCCCAATAAGAGGACACAAAAATGTCGTCTGTGGCCTAAACACAAAATATATTTGTACTAACACTCCAACAATAAAGAGAAATACACCGCCAAACATGGCATAAAATATCGAAAAGTTCATAAAATATATATAATATATACACCCAACCATTGCAAATACAAAAATCATGCTTATATTATTTATAAAGAAAAATATTACATCAACCACATAAAATACCTGATATTTTCATAGGAGAGAAAACAAGATGAGCACCCTGACACCTCGACAAGTGGTGGCCGAGTTGGACAAATATATCGTAAGTCAAGAACAAGCAAAACGCATGGTCGCCGTAGCCGTACGTAATCGCTGGAGACGCAACCAACTCGACCCAAAACTACGTAACGAAGTAGCACCAAAAAATATCATTATGATGGGACCTACAGGTGTCGGAAAAACAGAAATCGCCCGCCGCCTCGCAAAACTCTGTAGCGCACCATTCGTGAAAGTAGAAGCCACAAAGTTCACAGAAGTCGGCTACGTAGGACGCGATGTAGAATCTATGGTTCGCGACCTCATGGAAATAAGCATCAACCTCGTACGCGAAGAAGAAAATACCCGCGTACGAAGCGCCGCAGAAAATGCCGCAGAATCGCGACTCCTAGACCTGCTCCTGCCCGCTTCATTCGGCGCTGACAGCGGACGAGATTCCACACGCGAAAAACTCCGACAACAATTCCGCCAAGGCTTTCTCGATGACAGAGAAATAGAAATGGAAGTCCTCGAATCAAGTGGCCCTAGTATCGACGTCTTTGCCATACCAGGCATGGAAGGAATGGGCTCGCAAGTGAAAGATATGTTTGGTAAAGCCTTTCCGCCAAAACCAAAAAAACGAAAAATGAAAATCGCTCAAGCATTCCACGTACTCATACAAGAAGAATCCGACAAACTCGTAGATGAAGAAGCGCTCATGGAACTTGCACGTGAACGAGTTGAACAAGAAGGCATTATCTTCATTGATGAAATCGACAAAATTGCTAGCACATCCTCCCAACGCTCCTCAGATATCTCCCGCGAAGGCGTGCAACGTGACCTCCTTCCCATCGTTGAAGGCAGTGTCGTCAACACAAAACATGGCATGATTCGCACAGACCATATTCTCTTCATCGCCGCAGGCGCCTTCCATTTCAGCAAACCCTCCGACCTCATTCCTGAACTCCAAGGCCGCTTCCCCTTACGCGTGGAGCTGCAAGCACTCGGACGTAAAGAATTTTTACGCATCCTCACAGAACCTGACAATTCCCTCACTCGACAATACGAAGCCCTTCTCGCCACAGAAGATGTACGCATCACATTTACCGATGATGGCCTCAAAGAAATCGCCGCCTTTGCAGAAGTCACCAATACACAAACGGAAAATATCGGCGCACGTCGACTCTATACCATCATGGAAAAAATACTTGCCGATATATCTTTTGACGCATCAGAAAAGCCAGGCACAGAACTCGTCGTCAACAAGGAATACGTCGAAATGCACACAAACGACGTGCGTGAAGATAAAGACTTAAGCAGGTATATCCTTTAAAAGCAACATTCATTTATGAGGATTTTGAAAAGCTTGTGGGGGGAAAACTTTTTTTCAAAAAAAAATTTTCCCCCCACAAGCCTTTTCATAAAAAACTCAATTCTACAACTGTAGTACTAGAAAAAAGCTTCCCTCCCCCCACAAAAAAACAGTTGAGGGATTACGACTACTTGAGTCGACCCCTAAAACCTTCGTTTATGTGCAGTGAATATGGTATATTTGAGCGCAATATGGCTAAAAACTCCGTAGCTTTTAAAGGCGGAGCAAAATAATAACCTTGTGCAATATCACAGTGAATATCACGTAACCACTGAGCATGCGCTGCCGTCTCAACTCCCTCCGCAACCACTTTAATACTCAATTCCTTCAACATACGCACTATATTTTCTACGACTGTACTGCCCTTTTCTTTTGACAGATTGCTGTCCAAAAAGACCTTATCAAGCTTCACAATATCCACAATAATGGAGCGTAGACGATTAAGGGAGGAAACACCCGCGCCAAAATCATCCATCGCAACAGTGAAACCACTGTCCTTTAACTCTTGGATTTTGCGCACAAAGGACTCAGACTCATGCACAAGAGCACTCTCTGTAATTTCAATCTCAATACCGCTTGGATGAACACCGTATTTTTCCAAAAGCGCAATAAGAATATCAAGTGTTTCAGGGTGTAAGAGGGTGAAGCCTGAGAGATTCACGGCGATGGGAGGCATACGCAGCATTTTATTGCGGCTGTTACTATGAATAAATTGGCACACTGACTCAAATGTATAATAATCTAGCTTGACAATAAAACCATTTTCTTCAAAAATCGGTATAAAAACATCTGGATAGATAGGCTGCTTTCCTTTGCGCTCCCAGCGTACAAGCGCCTCTGCACCCATGACGCACATGGTTTGCAAGTCTATCTTTGGCTGATAAATCATATAAAACTCCTTATCAGCAAGAGCAGTATTCATTGTATGCAAAACAGTAGCACGCATCTCAAGCGTTGTTTTCATATCGTTGGTAAAAGTCACAAGGCTATACCCATGAATATTTTTTTCATGGGTACGAGCTTTGTTACAATAATCAATCATGATGCTGACGGGGAGGGCTGGATCATCAATGATATAGCACCCGCGCGATGTGCTCAAAGTAAAGCTTTCGCCAGCAATCTCTTGAGCACGTTGACCTACACAATTGATACAGCGCTCACGCGTACACAAGGGCACAAGTGAGCCTTTATTTTTTGTAAATATAAGAAAAATATCATCTTTGAGCCGTGCAATACACACAGCGTCAGAAAAGGACTCTTTATAAGCTTGCCCTATTGCAATAATAAGATCGTTGCCTTTTTCGTAACCATAAACTTGGTTAAAAAGTGTAAATTCATCAATATCTGCAGAAATAATCATATATTCATTGGGCAGAGCTTTTTTCAAAGTATTTTCTACAACCTCAACAAATTTTCGCATACTGGCAAGACCAGTGAGGCTATCGACATTCAAAATATACAGCAGTTTTTTCTTATTTCTATTTTCAAATGACACCAATTCAATAAGTGCTACGATAATCACAAAAACCATAATTATGAGCATATGTCCTGCATAACTACGGAAAATTTCAGGTAATGTGCTGAAAAAAGGTACATCTTTGCGTTCAGCAAGCACCATCGCTTCTATGTGTTGTGGCTCAATGGCCTCAAGAGCAATATTTAAAACATCCAGTATTTCCTGTGAAATTCTTTTTGATACATACATACGCAGTGGCAAGACAAGATTCGTCGGCCTGCTAAAATCTGTACTTTCGCCAAGATATCTTATCACATATTCTGTAGCCGATTGCGGCATGATAAAGCCTGAAATTGAACGAGATTTATAAGCGTCAAGCAAGGCTGAAAGTGAACCAAATTCTCTTGTTGCCCAATCTGGAAACTCACGAGAAACATATTGCTGAGGGAGCGAAGAGTATTGTAAAATACCGAGTATGGGCTGCGAGCTGACTCCCGAGGACGAAGCAATATTCTGCGCAAATAACACCATTGGCTCTGTACTATAAGCTGCGGTAGCATCAAAAAATTCTTCTTTCATTTCATTATCCCCCACCACAGAAAGAAGAATATCAAAACTTGCGATTTCTTCATCCGTTTTACCACGCAAATCGTGCATCTCGGCAGAAAAATCATACTTTTCTTGTAGAAATTCGAAAATTTTAATGGATAAGCCCTTAGGCTGACCATCCTTATCTATATATTGGAAAGGGCGATGGTTTGCAGAAAACGCGACGCGATAGGGAGATAACTCTTTAAGTCGCAAGTGCTGTGCCTCTGTAAGAACAGTGCGCTGGCGGAAAATATCTTCAAAGTATTTACGGTGCAAATCATGAAAGAAATACATGTCATTTGAGAGAGTGAACGCCATCGCTCTATCAAGTTCACGCAAGAAAATCGTATTCTTTTTCAAACCCATAAAATAGAGGGGACTTGTTTCGAGAGAAACAACGATGTTTTTCCCCTCGATAAAATAATGGGAGGCCAAGAAATGAAAATCGGCGTCGGTCTGACGTAATTCTTTAACGGAGTCACAATAAATGAAGTCCATGCGTATACCTTTACCTACAAGGTATCTTTCAAGACTTCGTTTGATATTTGCTTCGCGTAAGAGTGCAATACTTTTACCGCGTAGTGCGAGGTGATCGCCGTAGAAAATATTTTCGCTTTTGTCTGCTACGATGATATATTTTGTGAGTCCTAGATTATGTTCTGTGAAGCCAAATAGTTCTTCTCTGGCGGCTGTTTTTGTCAAAAGTCCAATGACATCAATTTCCCCTGCTTCCAATTTTGAAAATGCGGATTCTAAGGGAAGAGATACGAGTGTGTAGCTTCGAAGGGTCAAACTTGACAAGCGTTCTATTATTTCAGCAAGATAACCGAATTTACCACCTGCGCCGTCCATGACCATACTTGTACCGGTTACGTATCCAATGCGCACGGTGTCAACGCGAGAGTCTGCGCGAGAGTCTGCGCGAGAGTCTGCGCGCGAGTCTGCGCAAAATATCGTCGCACCAAGAAGGAAGAAGATAAAAGAAAGAAAAAGGAAAACACGCGCACTTTTCAACATAATTGGCTCTCATGCATTGTTATGGTATGGTGTCATGTGCGAATGAAAACAAAAACATATGCGCAACTTTTAAGACCCAGTCATCAAATAGCAAATTTTATTACAAGCTTGCATCGTCAAAAAAGATTTTACTACAAAGTAAAAATATTCTCAATAGCGATAAATATCCAAAAAAATCAATTGTGCACACCTAAGAAGCTTTTATTTTCATAGAGATAGCACTTGCTTTGCACGCCGCTTACAGTCAATTTAAAACTCAGCAGGCTTTCCTTCCAATGTTTCAGCCATTTCTCGATAGAGGCGCAAAGTCTCAAGAGCATCTTCGTGGCGCAATTTATGTAAGGCAAAACCTGCGTGAACAATAATATAGTCACCTTCTACGACTGCTTCAGGGAGAAGCATCGTGGAAGTTGTCAAGTAGGTTTGACTCTCACCTATACGCACGCGCGCCATACCATCATCCAACATTTCAACAATTTGTCCCGGAATCGCAAGGCACATAGAACAGCTCCTCTAAAAGTATAAAAAATCTATAACACATAAAAACGAAACAATACGCTTTGTTTATAATCCTATCCCTGCAGGGAAATTGCCAGGTGCTGTATTTCTTGTCGTGCGACCTTTAAGAAATCTTCGAATTTGTTTTGCACCTGCTCAGACAAACCTATATTCCAAGATGTAAAATCATGCGGCTCCATACCAAGAATACGCAAAGAGGGTCTGTTCCCATGCAAGCGCTCTGCCATATTCAACGAGTCAATCAAATCAATATCATGAATAGAGAGCCTTTGTTTTTCATTGTCAATGAGGTCAGACTCTGTAAGTGTATATATGGTGCCAGGTGTTCCATTTGCATGAACAATATCAAGCACGAAAACAGCATCATACCCTTCAAAGAGGTAGAATATGTCTTGAGTAAATGTTCCGGCTTCCATTATAGTAACATTTTCAGGAAAATTCTCGGTGAGAGCTTGTTCTTCAAGAAGTTTTTGTGCCGCAAAAACCCCCACACCGTCGTCGGTGAGTAACATGTTGCCAATGCCAAGCACGAGCAATTTTTTCATTTCGACCTTATTTGTCATGAGTATGCACCCTCAAAATTACGTTCATAATAATATGCTCCGGCATTCTTATATAGCAAATATTACGACATAGCAATGCATAAAATGTAGCGCGATTTTCACAAAAATGATGGTGGGAAAGGGGACGTCATACTTTATACAAAAAACGCCCCTTTCTCACAAAAAAACAATTATAATGCAGCACTTATGGCAGACAAAGCAGCTTCATAATCCGGTTCATCTGTCATTTCGGGGACAAGTTGCCCATATGACAATACTCCTTCTGCATTGATGACAAAAACAGCACGCGCAAGCAAGCGTAATTCTTTAATCAGCACGCCGTATTGCGTAGCAAAACTGACGTCGTAATGATCAGAGAGCGTTGTTACTGCGGCAACTGAGGATGCTGCGCACCATCGCGCTTGCGCAAAAGGCAGATCCGCACTTACAGCCACGATGCGTACCTTGTCCGAAATTTTTGCAGCCTCTATGTTAAATTTGCGCGCTTCCATATCGCACACAGGCGTATCTAGCGAAGGCAGTGTGAGCAACACTAAGACCTTGTCGGAAAAGTCTTCCAAAGTACTCAGACTCATGTCATTTTTTCGTAAAGTAAAAGCCGGTGCTTTTTGCCCCAAGGTTGGCAATATGCCGTCAAGATGCAAAGCATTTCCTTTGAAGGTGATAGTTCCCATTGTTATTCTCCTGTTTTATATGATTTATAGATAATATGCGCCTATCACAAGACATGCTAAAAAAAAATAGAACCTGCGTCAAGAGCCTTCGACAAAAACACTCATTTTCCCACACATTTTCTTCAAACAAGCCCTTTCAAAAATCACACAAAAAAACAGCCTATTAGAACAGATACAGTATCGAAATTTTAAATTTTACGCTAAAACTGCTTTTTTAAGACTTGCGTTTTCTCTGCAAAGTGTATATGTAAACGGACTGTTCTTGTGTAGCTTTCATTTGAAGCTTTTAAGATGAAAGCAGTAGCAGATTTTTTTATGTTTATGCACAGCCTCTTCTAACCATTTTTTGGATTTTTTGTTGTGAAAGGCTGTATGAGATTTTTTTTTCACTGACAAAAATGTCGTGTATGGTAAGGAGGCACAATATGAGTAAGGAATGTGATTTTTGTGGTAAGAAGCCCCAGGTAGGCAACTTGGTGAGCCACTCTAACATCAAAACAAAGCGTCGCTTCAACCCAAACCTGCAAAAAGTACGTCATCAATTTGCCAATGGTACGGTGCGTACATTGAGCGTGTGCACTCGTTGCATCCGTTCCGGCGCTGTCATCAAGCCAGTTGCGCGCAAAGTTGAAGCATAGCATACACTTTGCACCATAAAAAAAGGAAGGCGATACATTTTGCCTTCCTTTTTTTTGTTCAACGCACTCGTAATTTTTTTCTAAAAGTTTATTTTTGTTTTTTCTGAAAAACTCTGTCGCTTCAGCCTTAAATGCAGGGTAATTTTTTAAAACATTCATAAAAAACACCTTTTTCAAAGCTTCCATCAAAAAGCATCTAGTGCCTTGTAAAATCTAAAAACTGTTTTTTATTGTTCTTTTTTGTGGGGGGAAAACTTTTTTTTCCCAAAAAAAGTTTTCCCCCCACAAGCCGTTTCATAAAAAACACATTCAAACAGCGCGCCCTCTAAGCTCTCATTCCACGTCAGTTTTACATGGCATTGTTTTCGTTAAGGGTCATAATTTGTGCGTCTATGGCGTCTTGTAAGACAGAGGGTAGACCCATAATATCTACGTTGAGGAATCCACGGACAATGGTTGATGTGGCCTCGTCTTCATCCATACCTCGTGCCATGAGATATTCTATTTCTTCTTGTGCGATTTTGCCGACAGCTGCTTCGTGAGAAAGTTCAACACCATCCACATCAGAATCAAGCTCAGGTATGGCATGGATGCGACCGCCGCCAATAATGAGTCCTTTACATTCCAAGTGTCCACGGGCAGGAACCGCATTTGCGCTCATATAGCCGCGATTGATAATGGTGCCACCTGTAGTGAGCGTGCGCGCAATAATTTCACCGCGCGTATGTGGCGCGTCAAGGTGGATACTGTTGCCACAGTCCACATAGGAGCCCTTGGGTGTGACAATGACGGAATTAAATCGTGCCACACTCCCCTGCCCTGCTAAGCGGATGGAGGGATACATTTGCAAATCTGCGACAGGTTCTAAGAGAACGTAGTTATTACAAAAAACGGCGTCTTCGCCAAGGATGCCCGCTGAACGCGGTCGCACTATTGTCTGTGACCCCCAATTATGGATCATCGTGAAGGAGAGTTTCCCGCCTTTTTCCACATAGAACTCTGTCATGCCTAGGTGTGCGGCGTCGTGGGTACCGTGTGCCGTAGCACAGCCCCCGAGAATATTAAGCTCTGCGCCCTCTTCAACGACGATAATATTATGGATACTCTGTCCTGTGCCATTGCCTTTGATAAAAAGACACGATTGGACGGGGTCTTCAATTTTGACATTTTTACGGACACGCATAAAATAGCCGCCTTGGAGCTGTTCATGCGCAATCTTTGTGAAATCGTCCTTATCTGGCTGTAAAAGCTGCCAGTAATATTGTGGAAGTCCCTCGTATTTTTTTAAAGCTGCCTTGATATCCATGATTTCAAGGCCGTCTTGTTTACTTTGACAGTGTACGCCCCCATGATTGAGGTGCATAAAGGTGCCGCCGGTACGTGTGTTATCCACATCAATACCCGCTAAAATAAGGCGGTGTTTGTCTTCTGCGGGAAGGAGTTGCAGGTTTTCTATAGCAGTTTCAGAGGAGCCGGAAAATTGATAACGCGAGAGCTTTGCAGAGTTCATGACAGGGGTTCCTCCGTAATTTGTCCATACATATCACCTGCAAAGCAGCGCAGACATTCTTGATAACCATGATTTGAAATATGTTCTAAGATTTTGCGCGGCGGTGCTTCACAGCACAAGATCCCTTTGTACATAACTTGCCCTCGATCTGCCACAACATAGTCTAATATATGTCCCGTATGGGTAATGATAAGGCCGCTTGTATTGCGACGTTTCTGGCGTTCGCGCAGTGTACCTTGGCAGTTTTCACTGCTCCCATCAAGCAAGGTACGCACTGTGCTGCCCACAAGGCGCATATTTTCAAGGTCAACGCCAGATTCCGGCTCATCAAAGAGCATAAAATCGGGCTGCTGCGCCATAAGTTGCAAAAGTTCGGAGCGCTTTATTTCACCACCGGAAAAACCAGCATTTATATCCCTATCAAGAAAATCCTTAAAATTGACGCGTTCTGCCAATTCTTCTACATCTATTGCTCCCTTTCGGGCGCACATTTTGACAAGTGTCTTTGTGGGCAAGCCGTGGATGGTGGGCGGGCGTTGAAAAGACATGCCAATGCCAAGACGCGCTCTTTCGTACATGGGAGCATGCGTAATATCTTGTCCTTTAAAGATAATACTCCCTTGTGTTATGGTGTATCCAGAAAAGCCCATAAGAGTCATAAGCAGGGTTGTTTTGCCTGAACCATTTGGGCCAAAAAGAATAAATGTTTCACCGTGTTGTACGTGTAAGTTGACACCTTTGAGCACTGGTTTTGTATTTACGGAAACATGAAGGTCTTTAATTTCAAGCATCGTCAACCTCGCCTAAATACACCAAGACTTCATAATGTACACTATCAAGAATATTCGTAATTTTTGACACACAGTCATCCCCAACCGCCAAACCTAGCAAGTTCACGATAAAGGCCGCACGTTTTGCATTAAGCATGGCCTTATAGCCCTCTACATTGGAACCGCACTCTATACTAGCAAGACTTTGCGCAAAAGCCTGCAAATCACCTTCCGTCAATCCATTGATGGCTACAACCTCCCCATCAATGGCGACGACACTATCATTCAAGCTGAGTATCACGGGCTTTTCACGCATATACGCTATACAAACATCCATTGTTATTTCCTTTTATCACATTGCTTTTAGAGTTTTCATCTCCCTATTTTACGACCAAATAAAAATGCCCCATAGGGCAAAAAAAAGCAAGCGCAGAATACACCTTATCCTTACAGAAATCATGTGTTTCCGATTGTATCTTTGTAAAAGAACTCAAGGAAAACTTTTTACTAAAAAAGCTTCCTCTACAAGCCTCTTTTACGGCTCTCTTCGCTCACTTCTTGCGTGAGGAAGATATGCAAAAGCTGGTTAAGTTTTTCATGATGAGTTTTCCGCAATATTTTAAATTTTTCTGCTAAAGCACCGGCCATTTGTTTTAAAACATCCACCGTTTTATTGTTTTGTAGGATGATTGAACAGGCACGCATTTTTTCCTCACGCGGCATCTGCCACGAATCCATCTTTTTGCACTGTGCAAGCGTCCATTTACGATGCGTCATAAGGCGCGTGTATCGAATTTTTATATCACAATCAAGGCCAATGACATAGGTGTCATTCTTTGTGCCCCAATTTTTTTCAAGATACAAGGGAACTTCTGCGACAGACACTGGCAAGGATTGATATTTTGTCCAAAAGGCACGCAAACTTGCGTGGACATATTGATGAATAACCCCCTCCACTTCATAGCGCAGCGCCTCGCTTTTTTCCATAGCAACGCGCAAGGTGGCACGGTTAACATCTGTGGCGGCATCCTGTACAAAAACCGTCCCAAAACGCTGCATTAAGTACTTCTGACCTTCACCGCCAGCCTTATAAAGAGACGCAACAACCGCATCTGCACTCCACACAGGAATCTTCATGGCAGCAAATTCTTTCAACAATGCAGTTTTACCGCAACCTGGTAAGCCTGTAATGACGACGCGTTGATGCGAGGAACTCATACGCATCATACATGCAAGCAAGTCATCAGGAGCAGGGCAAAAAAAGTTTACCCTTTGCCGGTGTCCAGGATGAGGAAAATTTAAACGCTGTGCATGCAACATTTGACGACTGGCAAGAGGTTTTTGTTGATGATGCGGATTATAAAGAGCGTCGCCCAGAATGGGAAAACCTGCATGCGCTAAGTGCACACGAATTTGATGGGTGCGTCCTGTAAAAATCTGCACCCTCAAAAGTGCAAATTGTTTCCTAGGATCAGCATAGAGCATAGTCCATTCCGTATGCGCTGCGCGTCCTCCCTTATTATGGGGGACAATAGCCATCTTTACCTTCACCGTAGGATGCCTGCCTATAGGTTCACGCACGCTCCCTTCCCTAGAAGGAACGCCTTGTACTATGGCAAGATATTCCTTTGTGACATCGCGGTGCGCAAAGTTTTCACTCAAAGTAAGACGCGCTTCTTCTGTCAGCGCAACAACGAGCAAGCCGCTCGTGTCCTTATCAAGACGATGGACAATGCCAGGGCGCAAACCCTCCATTGCACGTAATTGCGGAAAATGACTCATGACTCGTTGAATAAAGGTGCCTTGCGGACACGAGTCACACGGATGTACAGTTATTCCAGGCGGCTTATTGGTTACAGCGATATAGTCATCACTATAAAGAATATCAACATCGCCTTCTTCCGCTTGGATCGTCGATTCAGGCACTGCCATAAAGAACATGACTTGTTGCCCAAGACGCAACCGTAAACTAGGACTGTACGCACACACTTCATCAATAAAACACTGACCGTCTTGAATGGCATTCTTTATTTTTTCACGGGATGCGCCTCGTATGGAATCCAAAAGAAAAGCATCAATACGAATATTTTCATACTCTTCGTCGACGACAAAGTTATATTCTTCTTCCATATATCCAATCCTAGGCAGCTAACGTCCATACTCACAAGTAAAAAGCCTCATAAACTTTTTCGCACTGCCCTTTGCATTGGGCATAGTTTCCCATACGTGGAATTGCCATCACTGTCAACGCTTTCAAGCACTTCGTTTCTTTTTATAGCATACGCTTGCGCGTGATTCTCATTGCAGTCTCGTTTATTTTTTAAAATACTTTCGGGGGGAACTTTTTTTCTTGGGGGAAAACTTTTTTGGGAAAAAAAAGTTTCATTCAAAAAAAAACGAGGTTAAAATGCCCTGCGAAACTTAGCCATAGGCCGAGAAAATGCCTTGACTACAGAACCCCATATCAGGCATTTCTAGATGAGGCAGAAAAAGTTGCACTTTCAACTTGAATGTAAG
>CAYJHT010000012.1:0-14048 GCA_964369615.1 uncultured Desulfovibrionaceae bacterium | reverse complement strand
GCACCCTTCGGGCAGGCCCCTCCCTTCAAAACGCGCTCGCTGTTCAACGAATGAAAAAAGTGTTATTCAATAAGACTTGTGCATTTCATTCTTTACATCAAATTTATTTCGCATTGCCCATGCAGCAGCGCCGATTGCCTAGCTAAACAGATGTTTTTTTGAAGGGGGACCTGCCCGAAGGGTGCCAAAGGCAGAGCTGTTAGGCGAGGAACGAGCCTTACAGATACAGAGAGCAGAGCTGTGAAGGGAAACTTTTTTTCCCAAAAAAAGTTCCCCCCCACATTGAGCCTTCACAAAACACTCTCATAACAAGGTCATAAATTCTGAGTGTGTAGCAAATACTTCCCCCAAGAGATAGAGAGAGCCGCACACAAGTACAGGAGCCGCTGTGCCAGATTGCAAGACGCAGTCTCGCGCTTTTTTGAGAGCAGACGCGATATTTTCTACCCCTGATGTCGCCTCTGCGGGAAGATGTCGCGAGGATGCGCGCAAAGTATCCACAACAGCGCCTCTTTCTTCCACAGACAATGCACGCGCCTTGTCTTGCATAAGAGGAACAAATACAGGGCAATCATGACATAAATTTCTTATCTCTGCGACAAGACGCAAAACAGCCTCAGTACTTTTTTCTGCCAAACACGAAAATACAATAACTGCTGGTTTTTCATCCATCTGTCGTATATATTCACGCAAAGCTTCGAGGCTATGCACATTGTGGGCGCCGTCAAGAAGTAAGTGGGGTGGCATGCTGGCATCATTGGTGTGTATATGCTGTGTCCTGCCAGCAAGAAAAGCATGCTTTAAGCCGTACAATATGCGTTCCTCATCCACATTCCAATGCTTTTCTTTGGCAAGGCAAAGCCATGCTGTTAGAGCGAGAGCCGCATTGTCATATTGTTGCGCACCCACAAGTCCTAAGGGCGTTTGCTTTGTCAGAGGTTGCGTTGCGACTGCGGGCTGCAATGTCTTATTGTATGTTGCCGCAACATCACGAAGCACATCCATGATTTCACGTTGTTGCCAATGTGTTGTCGCATGAATGACAGGCAAGTTGCCTCTCATAGTTTCGCCAAGTGCCATGGCTTTATCATACGCGATTTCTTGCACACTGCTCCCTAAAATATGCTCGTGGTCAAGACTTATAGGCGTAATGCATACCATATCACGCATAATGGCGCTAGTGGCATCAAAACGTCCGCCAAGTCCCGCTTCCATAACAGCAAGTTCCACACCGGTGGCGACAAAGGCTTGTACAGCAAGAACGGTCAGAAATTCAAAATATGTCAGGTTTGGTGCAGCATCGTACACTTGATTAGCAAGAGGAGCCCACGCATTCTGCGCTAGTACATTCCCTAGACACATAATACGTTCTTGCGGCGATACAAAATGTGGCGACGTAAACAAGCCTGTCCGTAGACCATGAGCGCGAGCAATACTCTCTAAAAATGTGGACGTAGATCCTTTGCCATTGGTACCAATAACTTGAACAACCGTGCAGGGCGGTTGTGTCAATTTCAGGCGTTCTAAGGCACGATGTATACGCGCAAGACTTAAATCCATATGAAAAAGTCCACGACTGTCTAAAAAAGTGGTAACATCCGCAAATGTACGAAACATTATTTATGCCCATTCCAACATTTTTTCATGCCCTATTACTCCAGCTTGGATATGCTGCTCTTTGTACACTCACACCCAAAGAATTTAAGGAAAATTTTAAAATTTTAGAAACTTGCATAGCATCTCTAAAACACTTATTGCAGTTTTCCTATGACAATTCCCCATATAAAGTCAAGGAAAATTTCATCTCGCAGCTGTATTGTCCACGTCATTCTAATTTTGTTTTTTTAAAAGGGCTTTGGGGAAAACTTTTTTCTTTTCTTCTTTTCTTCTTGGGGGAAACTTTTTTTCTCAAAAAAGTTTCCCCCCACAAGCCTTTCAGAAAAAACAAAATAAACTCTAAAAAACACACTCAAATGCCGCGTCCATACTTCCCACATGTCATATTAAGAGTATACTACGCAACAATCTTTTGCACCACGAAAAGATAATAGAGAATTGCATAGACGGTGTTCACACTTACGGCATTGCCGGCTTGTTTGTATATTTGAGAATCGCTTGTGCGCACAGCCTTGGCACGTTCATAAAATTCTGCATTAAATCCCTGTAATAAGAGTGTTTCTTTTGGGGTAAGGCGCCGGATGTTTTTTTGAAGTAATTCACTTTTATTTAAGGAGCTATGTTCATGGGGAGGAATCTGTTGGAGAAAATCATCGCTAAAATAATTATCTTGGCATGCGCGATGCATTTTTGCCATGGTGGCTGTGAGTGGGCGTGCGATTGACTGGTTAATATCTGATTTATAATGAAATTTCTTAAGACCATCTGCCAAGACTGTTGCCTTCATTGCGCGTGAAAGATAGTATTTACTCTCAACTGTTTTTTCTAAGATTTCATGGGTAGATTGATGTGTTACAAGAGATGTTTCCTTGACAATTTGCTGAAAGACAGTGGCAATGGGTGCAGCACAAAAATGAAGGCTGCCTTGCTTGAATTTTTTGCGACTCGCAAAAATAAATACACGGCTCCGGTTTTGGGCAAGGCAAAAATCCTTCGTGTTAAAAACATCATAGTAAATATACGGATAACCAGCGCGCGTAAGGGTCTGGCAAATCGTGCCAAATGTTTCACCCTTATTATGCGTCAACAAATTCTTGACGTTTTCAAGAAGGAGAAAGGAGGGTTTTTTTGCTCTAATGATGCTCAATAAGTGGAAGAAGAGATTTCCACGAGTGTCATCAAAACCGCCTCGTTTGCCCATCATGCTGAATGACTGACATGGAAATCCGGCTGTGAGAATATGCGCATCAGGAAGACTTTTGAGAAGTTTTTTATCTTGAACGAAGGAAAAAATATCCCCAAGTTCATGTTCGTTTGTCGTGTCATAGTTTGCTTTATACACCTTTACGGCATATTTATCATTCTCAGAAAAGCCCACATTTTCTACGTGTATATGCCCATCGCGTTGAAGCCCTTCGAAGGCTTGTCTAAAACCGCCAATTCCGGAAAATATCTCAAGATGTCGTATGGGCACCATATATTCTCATAAAGGGTATGGATCATACAAAATGCAAATGCTTTCCTAATGCCGACAAAAGAAGGTTCATGCCGCTGCCTTGCGCTGCAGAAAGAGGCACCGCATCGGGATAGGCGCATTGAAAAGCTTCTTGTTGCTCTGCATCAAGCAAGTCCCACTTGTTCAATGCTATAAGGCGCGGAATAGTATGTAACTTCATATCCTCAAGCACAGTTTCTACCGACTCCATTTGCTGCTCAAAAGCCCCATGTGAGGCGTCCGCCACGTGCAAGAGCAAGTCTGCCGCCTCTAATTCCTCAAGCGTTGCTAAGAAGGCTTCAGTTAATTCTTTTGGCAAATTACGAATAAATCCTACTGTATCTGCAAGAATAACCTCATGTTCCCGAGGGAAACGCAGGCGACGCGTTGTTGTATCAAGCGTGGCAAAGAGCTTATTTTCTGCTTTCACATCAGATTGGGTCAAGGTATTTAACAGAGTAGATTTTCCCGCATTTGTATAGCCCACCAGCGCCACAAGAGGGATGCCCTGACGCGAACGACGGGCACGAGTAAAGGCGCGCTGTTTGCGTAAGGCGTCAAGGTCTTTCTTAATTTTTGTGATACGTTCACGGATACGGCGCCTGTCCGTTTCAAGCTTTGTTTCTCCAGGGCCGCGTCCGCCGATGCCACCCATGAGTCTGTCCATGGCTTTGTTCTTACCTACGAGACGCGGCTGAATATACTTAAGCTGCGCCATCTCCACCTGCAACTTTCCTGCACTTGTCACGGCGTGTTGTGCGAAAATATCAAGAATAAGCTGCGTGCGGTCAAGGACTTTGCGCTCGGTGATATCAGCTAAGCTGCGCAATTGTGCGGGGGAAAGCTCCCCGTCAAAAATGAGTACAGAAGCTTGACCTTGCAAGGCAAGGACTTCAAGTTCTGTCATTTTACCGCGTCCGAGGACGTGCTTAGGTTGTATTTTTGATATTCTTTGTACCATGCGTCCCACAACGCTTAAACCGGCCGTTGTGGCAAGGTCAGCCAGTTCATCAAGGTGTTGTTCTTGTACAGGTCGCGGTTGGACATTCACAGAAATGAGTATGGCGCGTGGGCCAGTATCTGTTTTTTGTGCATCCCCTATGTGCCTGCGCCACTCTTCTTCTAAGGCTTCTGCAAGGCTTGGGAAGTCCACATCGTTCATGTGCCATGGGAGGGCGTCGTGAACCATGTATGGCCTTGGTGCTGTGTGTTGCGTGCGGGTTTTCTCTGAGCATACTTTCTCTGGGCATACTTTCTCTGGGCACGGAAGCGAAGGTGTAGCGCTTTCACAAGCATCATCATTTGGAAAGTTTTCGCCGGTGACATTGTCGCTGAGAAGATGCGGGGGTTCACAATGGTCAGGAATATCGAATGTGTCAGGGGAAATGTCAGTATCAAGAGAGGCATCAGAAGAACGAGGCGCAACAGGAGTATTACGCCATGATTCTTGTGTTTCAGGCTCTTGTAAGCCTTGCGTCTTGCCCGGAGTTGGTGGCACAAGATGCGCGTATTGCCACTGCACAGGTTCTCCGTGGGGACTGACCGTCAAAACACATATGGCATCAAGACACAGAAAAAGCAAGTCCATCAAGTCTTCTTGCGATAAAAGCTCCGGCGTAAGGTGGGTATGTAAAAGACGCAAGCCGCGCAGGCGTCCACCAGAACCTTGTCCCCGTCCGCGGGCGAGTTCTGGAATATAGATACCGCCAAAGTCGCCCACCATGAGCATTTCTACCTTGCCGCGTCTGTCGATGAGTAAACCAATTTGACGACCGATTGCACGCGAAAGTGCGGCTATTTCCCGCGCCTGATCAGCGCTAAAAGCCTTGTCATGGACAAAGCGTCTGCTTGAAAGACGTGTGAGTGCCTTTATATGGCTCGTTTTGAGGCCTTGCGTATTTCCTTCAATCTTTGCGATGGGACACCTTCTTTTTGGGTTGTATCTGGCGCTGTTTCTCAATAAATTCTTTTACATTTTGCCACTCTTTTGAAGATATCAAACAGAGTTTTTTGCATAAAAACACAAAATATCTTCTATCTCTTTCATTCGAGAGCGCCGATTGCCTAAGAGCTATTTCTCAAGAAACATATGTTTGTTTTTAAAAGGCTTGTGGGGAGCTTGTGCCTTTTAGGGTGAAACTTTTTTCCTAAAAAAAGTTTCACCCTAAAAGCCTTGCAAAAAAATCTCTTTTTTAGAAACACCTTATAAGTAAACAAAAGGCATGAAAGAAGCGCTTATTTAACGTAAATAAGATGTAATCAATGCGTCATATCGTGAAGTAGCTTCAAAAGCGCGTGAGGCCATAGTTTGCCGAAAAGCGAGAGAAACACAGCCGTCATGTGTGCGCATTTCATCCATCGCCGCTTCGTACCATTTAGGGTCTGATAAAACAAGGACGCTGTGGAAATTTTTAGCTGACGCACGAATCATGCAAGGCCCACCGATATCAATTTCCTCCACAGCTTGCAAGAGTGTTATTTGACGTTCCACAGCACCTGCAAAGTCATAAAGATTGACACATACGAGGTCAAAAGGCTTGATAGAGTTGCTTTCAAGGGTTGCCATATGGTCTGGATTATCCTTATCGGCTAGGATACCGCCATGAATACGTGGATGCAATGTTTTTACGCGACCACCCAATATTTCTGGAAAGTTTGTCACTGCACTTACGGCTGTCACGGGTAAACCAGCTTTTTCCAAAAAGGCATGTGTGCCACCTGTAGAGACAAGTTCCACACCTCGCTCCACAAGGAATGCGCCAAATTCAGCAAGGCCGCCTTTGTCAGTTACGGACAAAAGCGCACGTTTTATAGGTAAAAATTCCATACTCTTCCTCCAAGTAAGCTCCGTATACGCCCAATGATAGCAAAAACACTTTAGCTTTGCAAGGAGTCTACAAATCCCTTGTTTATTTTTAAAAATCTTAGGGCATCACAAAGTAGTGAAGGATGCTTTACTTCTTTGTGTGCTGTACGCTTTGATTTTTTTTCCACAGAAGAAAGTGTCGCATCGCCATAAAGGCGTGACCCGCAAAATACACAGCAAGTGCATAAGCAAAATATCGGTGATAATCAAGAAAGTTCACAGAAAAACGCGGCATATGCGGCCACAAAAGGTACCATATAAAGCCACAGGCAACAGTCAAGAAAAAGCATACAAATCCAAAGCCCTGAATGACGCCTGGCAGCCCCCCCGGACGAGGTGCGGGAATGCCACCTTGCAACACTTTTTGTACATCTTTGGAAAGCTGTGTATTTTCGCCAAAAACATACGGGAAGAAATATTTAAACCCACGTCTTTTGAAACTTACATATAAAAAGACGCACACAAAGGGCACAAGAAAAAGCCCCAGTTCAATGTGCCACACATCAATGGCGTGCGTTCGTATACGTTTCAAAAGCTGCGCACTTACACAAATAATGGCTAAAATATGCCATATACGCAGAAAGGGTGTTTGGAAAAAACCAAAAAACTTCCAAAGTAAGGAAAACTGGCGTAAGAAGCTGTATAATGCATTCATCTTCTACTCCTTTTAGGACTTTCCTAATCCGTCCCCTACGATATATTACCCACCCTGTCAAGAGCAGACGCAACATGACACGTCATTGTTACTTGAAAGGGTTTTGGGGAAAACTTTTTTTTCCCAAAAAAAGTTCCCCCCCCACAAGCCTTTCAAAAAAATAAAAATATCTTTATTTAGAAACAGCCCCTAGAAAGCCCCTATAAAAAATTACTTTTTACGTGTATCCTGAACGCGCACGGCTTTACCGTCGTTTGTGGCTATACTGCCTGCTTGCAGGAGTTCGACTCGCGGAGTGACGAGTATTTCGTCACGCAAGCGTCCTGCAATATTCGACTGCAGCGCACGAAGGATACGCATGTCTTCAACAAAATATTTTTCTTCTATTTCCACTTGTACACGCATATGGTCAGCGTGTCCGTCATTTTCAAGTATAATCATATAATTTTTTCCCACTTCACGGAAGGTCATAATGACTTCTTCAATCTGCATGGGATAGATATTGACCCCTTTAAGGATGAACATGTCATCAGAGCGTCCGAGTATGCGGTCAATGCGTCTATGCTCGCGCCCGCAGGGGCATTGTCCTGGTAAAAAGCGTGTCAAATCGCGTGTACGATAGCGTAAGATGGGCATCCCTTGGCGACAAAGGCAGGTCATGACAAGCTCGCCTATTTCACCATCGGGAACGGGTTCACAAGTTTCTGGATTGATAATTTCTGGTATGTAGGCATCTTCCCAGAGGTGCAGTCCGTTTTGATATGTGCATTCAAAGGCGACACCTGGACCATTCATTTCTGAAAGGCCGTAGGAATTGTATACCTTCATATCAAAAAGGGTTTCGATACGTCTTCTGTATTCTTCTGTATAGGGTTCTGCGCCAATGAGTGCGATGCGTAAGGGGAGATCAGCGGGATTTTCACCTGCTTCTTCCAAATGCCCGCCAAGGATAAGCGCGTATGAGGGAAGAATATGTACGACAGTTGTTTGAAAATCTTTGACGAGCTTGAGTTGTCTTCGAGAATTGCCTGCGCCTGCGGGGATAGTGAGACAGCCAAGGCGTTCTGCGCCATAATGGATCCCTAGTCCACCGGTGAAAAGGCCGTATCCGGACATATTTTGGAAGACATCTTCACAGCGTACGCCGACCATGTGCATACTGCGCGCCATAAGGTCTGCCCATGAATTAATATCATTTTGCGTATGGCATATGGCTGTGGGTGTGCCTGTGGTTCCGCTTGAGCAGTGCATGCGCACAATGTCTGCGCGCGGAACACAGAGCAGTCCGGTGGGATAGTTTGCGCGCAGATCATCCTTTGTTGTAAAGGGTATTTTGCGAATATCATCAAGGCAGGTAATGGAATCTGCTGTGATCCCGGCTTCTTCGAGGCGTTGCGCATAAAAGTCGCACTTCATACTTTGAGCAATGGTTGTGCGCAAGCGTGTGTATTGAGTTTCTTTGATGCGTTCACGGGACCATGTTTCAGCTTTATCAAAAAATTCCACAGGATGAATCCTTCGTAATGACGGTTATAAAAATTATTTCCCAGTAAAGTTAAGGGCGAATGCGTGTAAGAGTCCAAAACAGCCTGCCAGCATCATATCACCGTAGGGTGCGATGAAGTGTCCGTGCCCATGTAGCATATGCCGCCGCGGTCCTAATATGAATGTGGGTGCGAATCCGCCAGCGTCTTCTGGTATGTCGCCAAAGGCCGTGCCATGGCCGCCTGTATCGCGTACGAGCTCATCTGGTAGCCATCCGCGTCGAAATTCTTGCAAGTCATTAAGGAAGTCTTCAAGAGGGCGCTGCCCTGTATGATGTTCAAAAATCCCACAGACTTTCCCTTTAAAATACAGGACAGCAACAGTATGACTGTTACCGACATTGACAATAGTCACCCCTTCTCGTTGTGATCGTGCCACAACTTCCGGCGCGCACAGCGCACCGAGTATGGCGGCGGTGCCTGTATCTGCCACACATCCGCCTGTAAGCGCTTGCAAGGTGCCAAGTCGCGTAAGTTCCGGCGCAAGCTCAGTAACGGCGTCTATATAGATCCAGTGTTCTGGTTGGGGCGATTTTTCAAGGAGTTTACGCCATGATGCCATGCGTCCTTTTCTATTTCCGTCGGGGTGTATTCCGTGGTCTTGTGCGGCGGCGAGCACTAGAGAAGGTTGTGGCAGTCCCCAGAGTCGGAGCTGGCTGTACCAAAAAGGTGCGTCAAAGTCTGCAAGGTGTACGGGTACAGCCCCTATGGGAGCCTTTGGGCATATTTCTATACCCATATCTTGTACTTGGGTCATATCATCATGAATTGCAGCAGCAGCGAATGGCGAGCAGGTGACAGAGAGTTTGGCGTTCATGTGGAG
Organism: uncultured Desulfovibrionaceae bacterium; assembly: GCA_964369615.1. GTDB lineage: Bacteria > Desulfobacterota > Desulfovibrionia > Desulfovibrionales > Desulfovibrionaceae > CAYJAD01. Next base: position 5,048 of record CAYJHT010000012.1, on the reverse strand, counting down.
TTTTATGGCGCGTACAAATCCGCCTCCCATGTTTTGACCGTAGAGCCATATATTTTTTTGGGCATGAGTGAGTTCTTCGATGCGTTGCGCTATCATGCGTGCCGGTGTTGGCATGACAAATCTCGGCCAGTTTTCGATTTCAAGGTGCGGACATGCGAGCAGAGCATCTTGCGTGCCACTGCCTATATCAAGACAGAGGATAGGGCCAATTTTGCGCAAAGTGGTGCGCAATGTTTCAGCTGGTAAAATGGAAGAAAAAGTATGCGAATGCGCGGCGGGTGCGTGCATAATGAAAATCCTTGTCAAATAAATATCGTATTAATTATATTGTCGATGCCTCAAGGGCTCCCCAAAGCTACTCCCCCTTTTTATATGGAATACGAACAAGACGCAAGCACCATTTTATTTCCCTAAAATCTTGCATATGCGTTTTTTTAGCACGTGCATTCCAATTGGGCTTTTTAAAAGGTGTTTTGTATTTTTATTACGAATTGCTAAAGTGAATAATCAAATCATCGTGCTTATAGGAGGCCGCGTTATTCTCAAGCGCCAAGTTGAGTTCCGTGGTAATATCCACCGTATCCACCATGAATGTCTTGCCTGCATATTGCGTGTCTTTATTGAGTCCTGTGATGGTTATATGCCTTTCTTGGCTTTGCGTGCTCTCGTTAAAAATATTGATTGCCTCGCCTTCTGCTCTCATGCCACTGGCATCAATGATAATACTGCCCTTACTGCCAGCATCACCCACAAAAACAGTGATGCTATCTGCACCTTCGCCGCCTGTGATGGTGCCTTGCGTCATGCCTTTCTCCGGTGCGCCAATAATGAGCATATCGTCGCCCGCGCCTGCGTCAATAAAGCCATTTTGCATCTGCCCTTTGATGCTGACAAGGTCCTTGCCTGCTCCTGTGCGAATACTGCCGCCTGTCATGTCGCCGTTCACGGTGACAGTCTCATGCACATATCCCTCATCCGTTGGTGTGCTTGAATGAGTCACCGTGCCCGTGCTTGTCACAGTATGCGTATCTTGTGGCGCCTGCATGTTCTGAGGTGCGGGTAGAGCCGCGCGCGTAGTTGTGTCGTCAGTGCCATTGACGGTCACGGTGACCACTTGTGTTGCGAGGCCACCCTTGCCGTCGTCGAAGGTGACAGTGAACTCATCGAACTGCTTTTCACCCGTTGCAATGGCTTGGGTCTTGGGGTTGTCGTTGTCCAGCGTATATACATAGGAGCCGTCTTCGTTGAGCGTCAGGCTGCCGTATTCGCCCACTTGGGTCATATTACCATCGGCGTCGGCTGTGACACCGTCAAGGACAAAGGTCACATGGTCGCCGTCCACATCGTCAGCGATAAGGAAGCCTTGGGCTTGTTCGCGTCCGCTTGTTGCCTTACCATCGGCGTCGCTACCTGCTTCTTTTACAGTCACGTTTATGACAGACTCATCCACAGAGATGGTGGGCGCGTTGTTTTCCGGCACAATGCTAATTGTGACCACTTGCGAACTCGAAGCGCCGCCTTCGTCCGTGGCAGTGATAGTGAAGGATTCTGCCGTGCTTTGGCCTTCGCCAAAGGCATCAATTCTTGCAATTTGATCTGGTGTCACGCCGAGGGTATACTCATAGGTTCCGTCGTTTATGTTGAAGGCGATATTGCCGTAGTTGCCCACCACTGTGATAATGTTGTTGCTGCCTTGTGCTTCAACGCCGTTCACGCTGAACGTGAAGTCGCTGTCCACATCGGTCACGTGCACGCTGCCGCTGGTGGTACTGCTTGGCATGTCTTCTGCGGACACGGTGCCGGGGGCAGTTGCGGTGCTCACCACGGGGGCGTCGTTGCTGCCTTCGATGGTGACCACAACATCCTTCGTCACATAGCCACCAAGTCCATCGGAAATGAGCACGGTGAATGTGTCTGTCTCTGTCGCGCCTTCGGCAAGGCCGTTAGCCTTGGATTCGACCATGCGATACTCAAAGGAGCCGTCGTCATGAAGGGTAAGCGTGCCATATGTTCCTTGTGCGGAACTTCCGTCAGCAAAGGAATAGCTCAAAGTGGCGCCCGCATCCACGTCGGTGGCGTCGATGTAGCCTTGCGTGTAGTAGGTGCCTTCCACGCCGTAGCCCGCTTCGTTCACGGTCACTTCAGTCTTTGAGTCGGTCACTGTGGGCTTATCATTGCTGCCCACAACAGTGAAGGACAGATCCGTTTCATTAAAGGCGCCGTGGGCGTCGGTATTGCGCACGTCGAAATTTTCCTGCGCCACTGCACCTTCCGGCAGAGCGTTGACGAGGAGCTTTTGGTCGTCAGTTTGACCAAGTTCATAGACATAGCTGCCATCCGGTGCGAGCGTGAGGGTGCCATAGGTGCCCACCACTGTGACGTTGCCATGCTCGTCTGCCTCAACCTTATCTACCGTGAAAGTGCCTTGGCTTGCGTCGGAGTCTGGATCAAGGACGTTCACCTTGCCGGTGAGCATTTGTGTGGCGCCGTCTTCTTCGAGAACATTGCCGGCATCATGTTTCACTTCAAGCTGTGCTTTGTCGTTTGTGCCTGTGACAGTGACGTCAACAGTTTCTGTCTTCGTGCTGCCGTCATCGTATGTGACAACAATCTCGAAGGACTCAGCGCCGTGCTGGCCTTCTGCCAGATTCTGCGTTGCCTCTGCGTCGTTATCGAGCACAAAAACATAGGTGCCGTCGGGGTTGAGTGTCAGCGTGCCGTATTTGCCCGCCAGCGTGGAGACATCCTTGGCATCAACAGTGCCGCCTTTAAGTGTCAAGCCTGCAACAGAGTCGGCATTTTCAGGGATGATATAGCCTTGCGTGAGGGGCAAGCCTTCACTGTCAAGGTATCCGTCAGCGGATTGCGTTCCTGCTTCGATAACTGCCAAGTCCACAATGGTGGGTGACGCGCCCGGCTCTTCCACACTGCCGCCTTCTGTATGCACATCAATAACTATCTGTTCCGTCTTGGACGTTGCGCCCTCAAAGTCGGTAATGGTCACATCAAAGCTTTCTTGAACGGTTGCTCCGTCCGATTGCTTTGCGATATTTTCGCGCTGCTGCTCTGTGACGCCCAGCGTGTAGAGGTAGGCGCCCGTATCGCCGTAGAATGTGATGGTACCAAATTCGCCTTCCACAGTGAGATTTTCGCCCGCGGCGCTTGCAGATTGACCGTCCACAGAGATAATGTGCGTATGGATGCCGTTACTGTATGCGCCCACATGTGCGCTTTGCAGGGCGCCGGAGGCCATTTTGTCGATACTATTCTCGTAGGTCGTGTGGTCCACGCCATTGACAGTGTTGTTCAACACTGTCAATGTAGGCGCATCGTTTGTGCCTTCGATATTCACGACAAATTCTTGCACCGTGACGCCGCCGTGCTCGTCTTCCACTTGCACTTGGAAGACTTCTTTAGCCCTTTCCCCGCCTATAAGCTTCTGCGTGTGGAAGTCGTCGTTGTCCAGCGTGTAGGTGTAGCTTCCGTCGGCGTTCAGCTCTAACTTACCATACACGCCCGTGCCGTCGCCCAAGATGCTGTAGGTCAAGTTTTCGCTTAAGGATTCTTCGTCTGTGGAGGAAAGCGTGCCTGTGGCAAGGGCAACACCTGCTGTGGCATTGCCCGCCGCATCCACTCCGGCTTCCTTAATACCGTCAACCTTAAACTTTTCTGCGTCCACCACAGGCAAGTCATTCGTGCCGTTGATAGTAAATTCAAGCTGTGTCGTATCATGGGCGCCGTGGGCGTCCGTTATGGTGACGTCGAAGCTTTCCATCATCGTTTGACCTTCAGCCAGCTTATTGACGGCTGTCACCTGCTCCGGTGTCGTGCCAAGCTCGTAGATATACTCACCTGTGACACCGTTCATGGTAAGCGTACCGTATTCACCCACAAAGGAGACGTTTTGTCCGGAGCCTGCGGCAAATGCCTCTTCACCAGACGCGCCTTCAATACTGAGCGTCTGCTCAAGCATGCTGTCACCGTCAGCGTCCACATCGGACACGCGGATGTTGCCTGTGGCGCGGATATCGGCGCTGTCTTCAGTCACTTCGCTGTCTGTGGCAACAGACGTAATAGTCGGCTTGTCGTTCGTGCCTTCCACACTCACTTGTAAGACCTTTCCGATAAGGCCGCCTGCTCCGTCGTCGATGTAGACGGTGATAGAGTCTGTGGTTTTTTGGCCTTGGGTGAGGGCTTGGGTGTCACCGTCGGCATTATTGAGCGTATAGGTATAGTTGCCTTCTGCGTCCAGTACCAAGGTGCCGAAAGTACCAGCAAAAGTGCCCCCCACGAATGTCAGCGCGTCGCCCGTGTCCACGTCTGTGGCAATGGTATTCACGTCAAGCTTGCCTATAGCTTCATTGTCACCGGCAAAGGCCTTGTTGGCGTCGCCGTCTGCGTCCAGCTTCACGCCACTTTCCACCACACCGCCCCCTTCCGTGATGTTGAGCGGCGCGGGGTCAACGAGCACGGGGGCGTCGTTGGTGCCTTTGATATCTATGGACAAATCCGCTTCACTCCACGCGCCGTGGGGGTCTGTGGTACGCACGGTGAACGTTTCCTTATAATCACCCGCGCTTAAGCCTTCCACATTGGCTTTCTGTTCGGCGGTGACGCCAAGGGTGTACAGGTATTCGCCCGTTTCGCCATTGATGGTGAGGTTACCAAACTCGCCTTCGATGGTCACATCGCCGCCCTTTTCTGTGGCGGACGCGCTTTCAGTGCCCTGCGTGATGCTGAAGCTTTGTTCCGCAAGGAAGTTGTCTTCCGGATCTGCATCGCCAGTAGTAATGATGCCGGAGGCCATGCGGTTAGCGCTGTTTTCCACCACAAGGTTATCTTCCTGTGTGATATCGATGGTGGGTCTGTCATTGGTGCCGGCAATGTTCACAGTGATTTCCTGTGTGGATGTGGTCTTGCCATCGTCCACCACGATGGTGAATGTCTCACCGAGGGAATCGCCGAGATCCATAGAATTGACCTCTTCCAGCGTATTGTCCAGCGTATAGGTATAGCCGCCCTTGCCGTCCAGCGTCAGGGTGCCGAAC
>CAYJHT010000011.1:0-14160 GCA_964369615.1 uncultured Desulfovibrionaceae bacterium | reverse complement strand
GAAAAAAAAGCTTTCCCCCCAAACCCCCCTTCAAAAAAACCATCTGTTTAGCTAGGCAATCGGCGCTTTCGAATGGGAAATTCAAAAAAAGCATTTGCGGTAAAAACGTAAAGCAAGTCAACCTTCAAAACTACACTTTTAGTGCCTTGTGAAAGCTAACAACACTCTTAAATGAAATGCCACTTTTAAAAAATGCTTTAAAAAACACCTTTTCAAATCTTCCATATCAGTGAAAATATATTTTAAGAAACAATAAATATTTTAGATATTTTATTGTGAAAAAACTTCTGGACAAATCCCATCATTTTTGTTTATGTATTTGCAAGGCTATATTTTTTGTTGCAGACTTGCGCTATAGAAAGGATGATGATATCCTTGGTACGTTTTGTGCTTGTGTCATTTGTCTTGCAATAAATATTTATTATGATGGTAGGGGGAAGGTATGAATAGTACTCGGAATATTGCCGTGGGTGTATTTGTCCTGATTGGACTTTTGTGTACAGCCTATTTGACTATCAAATTAGGACGTATGGAAGTGTTTGACGCGCAGAGTTTTCAACTAGAGGCTAGGTTTAGCTCTGTGGCTGGCCTGCGTGTCGGCGCAGGTGTTGAGCTTGCAGGCGTCCATGTGGGGCGTGTCTCTTCCATTTCTTTGACGCCGACATTTGAAGCGGTTGTAACATTGGCCTTGGATGAGGCTTTAGAACTCACGGATGATACCATTGCATCCATCAAAACAAGTGGTTTGATAGGTGATAAATATATCAGCCTTGCACCCGGTGCTTCTGATGTTTTTTTGTCAAACGGTGACGAAATTATTGACACGGAAGCCCCTGTAGATTTGGAGTCTCTTATCAGCAAATTTGCCTTTGGAGGTGTATAATGCGTGCTTTATTCCTGTCTGCCATAGTTTTACCATGTCTTTTTATTGCGACATTCAGTCTTGCTTCCCCGCAAGGTGAGGCGCAAAAGCAACTAGAAGCGGCTATAACAAGCCTTGTGGAACATGTGAAAAATCCGGCCTATGCAAATCCGGCTTTGCGCAAAGCCTTGCAAGAAGAAATAAAAAAAGAGGTCTATGCCATTTTTGATTTTGAAGCTTTTTCCATGCGCACAGTAGGGCCTCATTGGAAGAATTTTAATGCGACGCAAAAAAAAGCTTTTAGTGATGCCTTTGCAGAACTTCTTTTCGCAACTTACCTTGACAGTATCGACAGTTATAATGGCGAAACTATTACCTATACAGGACAAAGAGCCAATCGCGACGGGACGCGTGTAGAAATTACTTCAATCGTCACACTTGATAAGAACCGTAAAGTCCCTATGGCTTATCGTATGCTCCCTAAAAATGGCAAGTGGTATATTTATGATGTCCTTATTGAAAATATGAGTCTTGTAAAGAACTTCCGCTCCCAATTTAATGATATTCTTATGAATGGCAGTCCCGAAGCATTGATTGCCCGTGTCAAAGAACGTGCTGCCATTGTGAGAGAAAAAACCTATGAAAAAAAATAAAGTTTTTGCTTTTTTTCTCCTTGCAGCCATGCTTTTTCAGTTCATGGCGCCCTTGGCCTTTGCGGCGACAGCAGGCAGGGGAGCGGCGGATGCCAATTATGAACGGGGGCAGTTGCAAGAAATGGAAATGCTCCTTGAACTTGAAGAAGGACTTGCAGATATAGACGCCCTCGATGACTACGACGCCATGCCTGTTCAAAATATCGCCGACCCCTTAGAGCCGTGGAATCGCTTTTGGTTTGGTTTTAACGATATATTTTATATGTATATTATTGACCCCATCTACAGCGTTTACGACACTGTTATGCCGGATCAAGTACAATCTGGTTTCAGTAATTTTTTCTCAAACCTTCTATTTCCCGTGCGTTTTGTCAACAGCTTGCTCCAAGGCAAGTTTCAGCTGGCAGGCGTGGAGTTTGGCAGGTTCTTCATCAATACCACTGTAGGCTTAGGCGGTTTTATTGATGTGGCAAAGCGACATAAAACGGTTGTGCCCGTGCCTGCCGGAGGGGAGGACTTTGGACAGACTCTCGGCTATTGGGGATTTGGCCAAGGTTTCTACTTAGTATGGCCTGTGCTTGGTCCAAGTTCTTTGCGCGGTACTGTGGGTATGGCGGGCAATTTTGCGCTCTCGCCGAATCTTTACTTGCCAAATCCGTGGGATTTTGTCTACTCATACACAGAGGGCGGCTTGCGTTTCAATGATATGGGCTCCATTCTTGACCTGTATAAGGACACAAATGCTATGGCAGTCGATCCCTATATTGCTGTGCGCGAAGCTTATGCAAGCTTTACGCGTCAGCGGGTTTTGCATTAGTTTTCTGTTTTTTCTACGAGGCGCACGTTCGACTTTCCTGCGCGCTCTGCGACGAATATTTTATGCCAGACATATTGACTCATGATATGTTTGGCATATTTTTATGTATATTTAACTTGAGGAGAAAGACTATGTCATATACCACTGTGTTACGCCGAAAGTATCGGCCTTCTTTTTTAGCACTCTTACTTATGGGAGTTTTTATGCTCACGTCCCTTGCGCATGCAAGTACACAAGGCCAAGATCAAGGCCTTGACCCAAACATACTGTTTTCAGACCCTGCCAAAATTATTACCTTGCAGAACGGCTTACGCGTATATATTTTAAAGGATGAGCGCTTCCCCCTCGTATCTACGCGGCTTTATGTAAAGGCAGGTTCAGCCTATGAGACGGAAGACGAAGCGGGCATAAGTCATGTCCTTGAGCATATGGTTTTTAAAGGCACTGACAAAAGACCCAAGGGGGGTATTGCTAAGGATGTGGAAGCTGTTGGTGGGTATTTAAACGCTGCCACAAGCTTTGACTATACAGTCTATTTGACGGACTTGCCCTCTGCCCATTGGGCATTAGGTTTGGACATTGTAAAGGACATGGCCTTTCATCCCACCCTTGACGCTGCGGAGCTGGAATCTGAAAAGAAAGTTGTTCTTGCAGAATTGCAAAGAGGGAAGGACAGTCCTGGAACGCGTATTTTTCATGAGCTGCAAAAGCATGCTTTGAAGGGCACAACGTATGCGCGCCCGATTATTGGTTATGAGAATACTATCAATGCCATCACACCTGAGAGCATGCGCAACTATATTGCCAAGTATTATCAGCCGCAAAACATGCTCCTCGTCGTCGTGGGTAATGTGGACCCAGATGCGGTGCTGACGCAAGTCAAGGAGCTCTATGGCGATTTAGAAAATACGGCTGACATGCTGCCTGTGACGCCTCTTGATCCTGAAAAAATGTATAATAGTTCTGTCAGTATGGAATCGGGCGCGTGGAATAAGGTTTATCTTGGCATGGCCTTGCCTGTACCTGGCGACGACGATGTGCGTGCGGTGCCCTTGTCGCTCATGGCGCATATGCTTGGCGGTGACGCCACTTCGTACTTGTATCAAAAGTATAAGTATGAAAAGCAATTAGTTGATAATATCTTTGTCGGAAGCTATAATTTTGAGCGCGTTGGCATGCTCTATTTCACCGTGCAACTTGATGCAGCGAAGGTCGAAACATTTTGGAAAGAGTTTGTGGCTGATCTTGCAAAGCTTGATGCTTCTGTTTTTTCTGAAAAGGACCTTGCAAGAGCGCAGCTCCTGACGGAAGACAGCTTTCAGCGTACAAAGGAAACATTGTCCGGCCTTGCTTCGTGGAAGGGACAGTTAGAGCTTTTCTATGGCGGCGCACAGGGTGAGCGAAATATGTTGACCGACATTAAGAGCGTCACGCTTGAGCAAGTGCAAGAAGCCATGAGCACGTGGCTTGTGCCACAAAGGTTGAGTGTGGCTGTTCTTACGCCAAACACGCACAAGGACGCTGTCTGGCCAGATTTTCAAAAGGAATTGCATGCCCAGTGGCCTGCACCTGCACAAAAAAAATATGAGCAATCGGACAGAGCCGACGGGCACACCGAAACCATCGAACTTGGTCAAGGGCGTAAGCTCATCTTGATTCCTGACAGCACCATGCCCTATACGGCGGTGGATTTATATTTTACCGGCGGCAACAGCTTGCAAGAGTCCAGTGAGCAAGGCCTTGCGGCGCTTACGGCGCGTGTGCTTACATCTGGCACAAAGGGCACACATGCCATGACAGCGCCTGAGATGGAGAGCTATTTGGCAGAAAGAGCCGCCGCGATTGGCGCATTTACCGGGCGCCAAGTCTTTGGTATCACCATGAAGGAGCCGACACGTTTTGACGCGGATTTATTTTCGCTTTTCCGCACAGTTTTAACACAGCCGGCCTTTGCCGAAGAAGAAGTTGCGCGTGAAAAAAATAATCAAATAGCTGCCATACGTTCCAGAGACGATCAGGCATTGGGTTTGGCCTTTTCGCACATTCCGCCATTTCTTTTTGAAGGGGAACACCCTTATGCTTTTAAATCCCTCGGCACCATTGAGAACGTGGAAGGCATGACAAAGGAAATGATTGTTTCCTTTTGGGAGAAGCAAAAAGCGCAGCCGTGGGTCTTGGCTGTGGCGGGAAGCTACGATAAGGAGGCAGTCATTGCATTTGCAAAATCCTTGCCTGCTCCTACGGCGACAAGCGCAGAGATAAAAGAGCCTACGTGGGCGAAGGACAGCACACTTGACCTACATTTGGCAGGTCGCGAGCAGGGTCATTTGCTCATGATTTTTAAAGGAGTCGCGTCAAATCATCCTGATGCTGTTGGCCTTGAGCTTTTGCAAATTGCGCTGAGCAATCAGAGCGGCATTTTATTCCGTGAGCTGCGAGATAATCAGGGACTTGGGTATACAGTGACCGCACAAAATCATTTTTTACCGAAAACAGGATATATGTTTTTCTATATTGGAACAGAGCCGGAAAAAATGTCCATCGCGCGTCAGGGCTTTGAGGATGTCATTGCTGATATTCAAAAAAACGCCATACCTGAGGCAGATGTGCGCAGTGCACAAAATCAGATGGAAGGCGACTATTATCGCCAGCGTCAGAGTTTGAGCAGTCGGACGGGTGAAGCGGCGACCTTATCTATCTTGGGTGAAGAGCTTGATTTTAGTAAACAACGTGTGGAAGACGCCAAAAAATGGACACCTGAAGACTTGCGTCGTCTTGCGCAAAAGTACCTTGTGCCTGATGAGGCATATGTGGTGACTGTCACGCCATAATATATTGAATTTCCTTCAAGAAATTCTATTAATAGTCTAGAAAAAAGGCCGCATGCACCTTGGTGTAAGCGGCCTTTTCTTGTTTGGCACAATGCTTGCTTAAAATAAAAACATGATGCATTCTCATTGAAGTGCGCATGCATTGAATGACTATTTCTAGACAAAATTCATATAATTTCTTCATAAATGCATAAAAAATGCATTATATAAAAAATTTAATTTATATGGATGATTTTATTTTCTTATTGAAGGACTATACAATGGATATAAACAGGAAAAGAACATATGTGCGCCATTCTTTATTGGATGAGTACAAAAAAAATATGACAGATGATGTACAAAGCAAGGGCGGCGGTGTATTTTGGCTTACAGGCCTCCCATGTTCTGGAAAATCGACATTAGCCTTTAAGGTAAAAAGGTCTTTAGCTGAAAAAGATATAGGGCTCCTCGTGCTTGATAGTAGTGTTATGCGTGGTGGCATGTGCGCAGACTTAGGATTTAGTATGGCTGATAGGAGCGAAAACATAAAGCGTGTTGCAAATATAAGTAAAATATTTGCTTCAAAAGGTTCTTTATGTTTATCCGCCCTCATAACTCCTTTAGAAATGCACAGGCGTCTTGCCAGAAGTATTATCGGACGTGGATTTTATGAAATTTTTCTTTCCTGTCCAGTAGACGTATGTGAAGCACGCGACGTCTGTGGCAATTACAGAAAAGCACGGACAGGACAGATTCCAAACTTTACAGGCATTTCGTCAGAATTTGAAATCCCGCTCAACCCCGACCTTGTTGTGAGAACGGACATTTTTTCAGAAGACTATTGCGTAAAAGCCATACACAACTTCATTCTGAAGCAAAGCCGTTCAAGCAATAATCTATGGAATAGTCCATTTTCTCTGACGTCTGCCATACACGCATGGAAAAGCACATTTCATCGAAATGACGTATAAATTTCGCCAGTCACCACATGGCACTGTAGACGTTATTTTGATTTTTATTTTTTTTAAGTTTTTTTCTTGGGGGGAAACTTTTTTTTCCCAAAAAAAGTTTCCCCCCACAAGGATTTCAGAAAAAATAAAATAAATTACAAGAGTGAAGTTAAAACTCCCTCTCTAAAGCAGCGCATTTGAGCATGCGTAAATGTTCCCCCGATGCCTTGCCCAAATTTTGCAACTCCTTGGGAAGGCGCACAGCCTGTATAATCGCCAACGCGCGCAGGGCGTCTGCACTTGCAGGATGCAAGGCAACATTCCAAAATACAGAACTTAAATGAAATTTGTCTATATAAGAGAGTAAGTCACATTGCTCTGAGACTGAGAGGCTAGGGTAGTGTAGGCCTGCTTTATGACAGGAAGCCATGATGCGTCCGCCGTCTATAAATTTTTTCGCTAAACAGAGACGCTCAGCCATTGTTTTTGCGGCGTGCTCATTGTTATAATGGGCAAAGGGCATGCATACGCTCAACCACTGTGTGAGAGGGCAGGCAGCCGTGATATGGCGCAAGGACAAGACATGCGCGGGTGTTATTTCTTGAAACCACGGCTTAAGAGCACCCATACGCATAACAATATCAAAAAATCTCATTGGCGCACTGCCCTGTAAGGCTTTCATGACTTCGCGCCCGATACGTTCTGCTGGGATGCTCTTATGCAGACCTTGACGGACGACGGCGCGAGCTTGCATAATGGCGCTCTCATGGACAGAAAAATATGCGCCAGAGCTTTGTGTCAGCGTCGCCGCAAAACGCGCAACACGATACAAACGCAAAGGGTCATCAAAAAATGCTGTCTGCGACGTGGGACGTAATATGCCTTGAGCAAGGTCATGAAGGGCGAAGGGATGCGCATAAAAAGAGCCTTCTGCATCGCCTAAGGGAAGGGCTATGGCATTGATGGTGAGGTCGCGGCTGTGTAAATCCTCTTTTATGGAAGCGCCCTTCAGCGGCGTATACTCGCGACCTTGATGTAAAAACACGCGGACACTTTTGCCAACAACATGGGCAATGTCTGTCATGTGTTCATGGGCACCGTCAAAGACTATGTCCACATCGGTGGGCATTGTGCCCAAGAAGATATCGCGCACGGCGCCGCCAACAATATATAATTTCATGGAGAGAGTATTGCATATTTATGCCCAAAAGAAAAGCATAAGCCTTGGTGACGAGACGGAACGAGAGTGGCATGTATGGTATGGGTCTGGAGATTGTGACGCTCCCGTTTTTGTTACCGACACGACCACATCAGTCCTCGACGAGGCATGGCGCCTCGTTGCACACGACGCCCTTCCTGTATGGGGATCCGTACTGGCGCACAGCCAAAGTGCAGGACGCGGTCAAAGTCGCCGACCGTGGTATTCTCCCAAGGGGAATGTCTTTGCCGCCTTGCGCCTCCCATCGCACGAACCCTTCACCACACTTGCCGCAGCGCCTGCCATAAGTGCCCTCTTACTCAGGGCTTTTTCATGTATGGATATGCACTTACAGCTTAAATGGCCTAATGATATTGTGTATTGCAAAGGCGGCGTCCCGACAAAGGTCGGTGGTATCCTTTTAGAAGAGCGCGACGGTGTTATTATTGCAGGCATTGGCCTTAACAGCGCGAGCGCGCCGGAAAATTCATTCTTACGAGAAAATTTTGCACTGCCTGCCGGCATTTTACCCATAAATCATGAAGGAGACTTCTGTCTAATTTATTGTAATGAAAGAAAAATTATTGATAAAATCCCACTCGCGGAGCGATTGTGGCTACATCTTGTCTATCATATGAAATTTTGTTATGGAAAGCAGTTGCCTGTCGCCTTCGACTGGCGAGACTTTGTGCACGCGCATATATTGTGGAAAAACTGCCTCGTTAAACTTGATGACGGCGACGCTGCGCCGGTTATTGGCATCCTGCGAGACATTGCCCCCTCAGGCGCACTTGTGCTTGCAGTTGACAGTGACAATAAAGGCAACAGGAGTGATACACTGGTTTCACAAACTCAAGACGTATTTTTTTTCAGCGGTAGCCTGACGTCTGCCGCGCGTTTTTCATAACAGCATGAGAATAAGGATAAAAACGATGAATGACGTGGATATGCAATTTTTTGCCCCCCAAATACCTCCAACTTTGACAACTTTTGAGGAAGTACAGGCGTACTTAAAGGGCAAGGCCATCTTAGTTGCCAATCGCGGCATCCCCGGGCGTCGTATTTGCCGTTCTATTTGTGAACGCTTCAATGCCATTGCTGTTATGACAGCCACAGATGTGGACAAAACAGCGCCCGCCGCCTCCACAGCACAAGAGCTTCTCCTCCTTGGTAAGGATCCGCGCGCCTATTTGGATATTGACCGCATTATCTCCCTTGCCAAACAGCGCGACGTCGTAGGCATCCATCCCGGTTGGGGCTTTGCGTCTGAAGATTCCCAATTCCCAAGCAAGTGCAAGGAAGCGGGCATCACCTTCATCGGCGCCACCGCAGAAGCCATGAACAGTCTTGGCAACAAGGTGCAAGCGCGTACTATTGCCAATAAACTTGGCATTCCCGTTGTGCCGGGTTCCGACGGCGCCGTAGACATTCCCACCGCCAGAAAGCTTATTAAAGAAATCGGCTTGCCCATCATGCTTAAAGCAGAAGGCGGCGGCGGCGGACGCGGTATCTTTGCTATATTTAATGAGACAGACCTTGAAGACGCCTTCTTCAAAGCCTCTGCCATGGCGCAAGCGTCCTTTGGCAATCCGCGCCTTTTTGTGGAAAAGTACCTCACAGACGTGCGTCATATTGAAATCCAAGTGATTGCAGACCATCATGGTAATGTTTTTGCCTTTGATGAGCGCGATTGCACGGTGCAGCGCAATCACCAAAAACTTATTGAAATCACGCCCTCACCGTGGGTGGGACTTACGCCGGAACTGCGCGAAAAACTCAAAGCCTATTCGCGCCACCTTATTAAAGCCGTCGGCTTTCAATCTCTCGCCACTGTGGAATTTCTTGTTACAAAGGACGGCGAAGCATATCTTATTGAAATCAATACAAGACTGCAAGTCGAACACGGCATCACAGAATGCCGCTACGGCATCGACCTCGTAGAAGAGCAGATTGCTGTGGCCTTTGGGGCAAAGTTACGCATCAATGAAGATATGACAAAACCTATGCACTTTGCTATGCAAGTGCGCATCAATTGTGAGGACCCTCAAAATACTTTTTCGCCAAATTCCGGCTTAGTGACACGATATGTGTCGCCGGGCGGCCCCGGCGTGCGTCTTGATTCCAATATGACAGCGGGCTATGAATTTCCCCCGAACTATGATTCGGCCGGCGCACTGCTCATAGCCTATGCTCGCGATTGGGATAAGACCATTTGCATCATGCAACGCGCGCTCGGGGAATATATCATCGGTGGGCTTAAAACCACCATTCCCTTCTTTTGTCAAGTGCTGCGCCACCCCCAATTTCGCAATGCAGACTTTGACACAAACTTCATTGCTAAAACGCCGGAGCTTATGCACTATATGGATGTTGCGCCGGAAGGGGAGCGGCTGGCTATGCTTGTGGCGGAAGTCTCTGCCAAGGGCTACAATCCGCACATCCAGCTTGGCGCCTATCGCAGTGTAGACACGCCGCGCATGCCTCTTTTTGAGCCGGTTTTGCCGCCTATTATGAGTGCTGACCGACGTAACCCCTCTCCCTATCCTCAAGGAGACAGACGCGACCTGCTCGAATATGTACGCAGCTCAAACTATGTCCATATGTGCGACACTACCCCTCGCGACTTCACCCAATCCAACAGCGGCAATCGCTTCCGTTTGGCAGAGGACGCGCTTATTGGCCCCTATTTGGACAATGCAGGGTATTTTTCCATAGAAAATGGCGGCGGCGCCCACTTCCATGTGGCCATGCTTGCCAATATGACCTATCCCTTCACAGAAGCGCAAGAGTGGAATAAATTTGCGCCGAAAACGTTGAAGCAAATACTTGTGCGCTCCACAAATGTTCTCGGCTATACGCCGCAGCCGCGCAATCTTATGCAATTGACCGGCGAAATGATTTGCGAACATTATCAAATTATACGCTGCTTTGACTTTTTGAACCATGTGGAAAATATGCGCCCCTTGGCAGAAGTTGTCTTAAATCGTAAGGATGTCGTCTTTGAGCCTGCGCTCTCACTTTCATGGGCAAGGGGCTTTGATGTGCCCCACTATATGGATGTGACAGAAAATATGTTGCGTATGGTGGCAAAGGCTATGAATGGCACCATGCAGGACGCAGAGCAAAACATCATCCTTGGCCTCAAGGATATGGCGGGTGTTTGCCCACCGCGCTTTATGACAGAACTTGTCACCGCATTGCGTAAGCGTTGGCCTGACTTGGTATTGCACTATCACAGACACTATACCGACGGCCTCTTTGTGCCCGCCTGCGGCGCTGCCGCAAAGGCCGGCGCCCACATTTTAGATGTCGGTCTTGGTGCGGCGGTGCGCTCCTACGGACAAGGAGACGTGCTCTCCATGGCGGCCTATTTGGAAGATGAATTAGGCCTTGAAACAAAGCTTAACAAGGCCGCAATCCGCGACGCCAACTTTGTTTGCAAGCAAATCATGCCTTATTATGACCGCTATTGCGCGCCATACTTCCAAGGTATTGATTATGACGTCGTCGAACACGCCATGCCCGGCGGCGCCACATCTTCGTCACAGGAAGGCGCTGTCAAGCAAGGATATATCCATTTATTGCCCTACATGCTGAAATTCTTGGCAGGCACACGCCAAGTCGTGCGCTATCATGACGTGACGCCCGGCTCGCAAATCACATGGAATACGGCTTTTCTTGCCGTCACATGCGCATGGAAGCGCGGCGGCGAAGAAGAGGTGCGCTATCTCTTAAGCGTACTTGACGAAATTACCCGCACGCCGGAAGACGAACTGCGTCCCGAAATGCGCGAAGCGCGTCTTGGTCTCTATCAAGATTGCAACGACGCCTTCCGTAACTTATTGCTCGGCAAATTTGGCAAGCTTCCCTTAGGCTTCCCGCCGGATTGGGTCTATGAAAGCGCCTTTGGCAATGCGTGGAAAAATGCCTTGGCAGATCGCGTGGATATATCCCCATTAGAACGCCTCACAGACAGCGACCTTGAGGCTGAAAGAAAAGCATTGCACAATCTTATCCGTCGTAAACCCACGGATGAAGAATTTGTGCTCTACTTAAATCACCCGGGCGATGCCATAAAAACCATCCATTTCAAAACACAATACGGCGATCCCAACAATCTCCCCCTGCATGTCTGGTTTGAGGGGCTTAAAATCGGACAAGACTTGTACTTCAAAGACAGCAGAGGAAAACCGCACCATCTTGTCATTTTAAGTGTTTCTGAACCAAATGCGGCGGGACTTTCCGTATGTCGTTATGTGCTTGACTCAGAAATCATGGTCACAGATATACAAGTTGCAGAGCCAAGCTCCGCAGCGCATAAGGGTTTAACTAAGGCAGACCCTGCCAACCCATGCCACATTGCAGCACCGAGTAATGGCGATTTATGGGTCACTTATGTACATCCTGGTGATGTGGTCAAAAAAGGCGAAGAGCTTTTCAATGTTTCCATCATGAAGCAAGAAAAGGCCGTCCTTGCACCCATGGACGCTCAAGTGAAGCGTGTCCTTAAGACAGCGGATTATAAGGAAAGCAAGCAGATGGTTTCCGTGACAGAAGGGGAACTTATTGTCGAGCTTGGGCCTGTGCCGCGCGTTTGCCACAATGTGGCCTGCCACCAACCTATTCCTGTAGAAAACATTGACTTCTGTCCCTATTGTGGTATAAAACTGGCTGAGCGCTCTTTGTAGGCGATGTAAGCTCGCCGCAAAGAGACTTCTCGTGCGTTTTACTTGTAGGCTTTATCCCCACGGTGCCATTTTCATCCAAAGAAAGAAGCACTGTGGGGGATAGAGTATACACTATGTTTGCAGTGCATTATTGTAAGTGCATCATCTCTTACGTGCTTTATCTCTTAAGTGCATATCTCTATGGAGGAGAAAATGGGCAAGAATCAGCAGGAGAAAAAGGCGGCACCCGCGCCAAAGCAAGAAAAACCTCAACAACCATCGAAAGACATGACAAATGAGCTCATACTCACTGGTGCGGACATTGTCAGTATGGGTGAGAGTGCCGAACTCCTCGTAGGGGGAAAAAACTATAATACTGCGCTGATATCTCAAATTTCAGGTATCCAAGCACCGCATTTTCGCGCCATCTCCTCTCTAGGTTTCCATAAGCTTTTGGATGGAACAAGTGTTATCGCCTCGCTTATTCGTCACGTTGTCGATAAAGAGTACAAGCGCGTTGACTGGATGGACTCCGAAATTAACGAAGATCCAGAATTTTTGCAAAAGTTTGTGCGTAGCCTCGGACGTATGGCCTTCGAAGCAGGGCAAGGTCTTGATGATGTTCGCATTCCTTTGCGTACCTTCATTAATAATGTCGTAGACGGCTTTGCTACCTCACCCGAAGGCATCGACCAACTACGCAAACGCTCCGTCCTCGTACAAACCGCCATTCTTTCTGTTGAAATGCCCGAAGATGTTCGTATTGCCGTAGAAAAAGCCTATGCAGCCATCTGCAACGAAAAAGAAAATGAAGGGGAACTCGTTCCCGTTGCCGTGCGCTCTTCCGCCGCAGGTGAAGACTCACGCAAAAAAGCCTTCGCAGGTCTCCAAGATACCTACCTTAACATGGTCGGCAATGATAAAGTCGTACAAGCCTATCACTGGGACTGCGCCTCCGCATATAACCTGCGCTCCATGACCTACAGACGCGAAGCCATCCTTGACGCTATCGCAAAAGCAGAACAAGTCGGCGACCAAAGCATCGCAGAAACAGCCAAACAAGAATGGGCTATCGAAAATACATCCCTCTCCGTATGTATGATGCAAATGATCAATCCCGTCATTTCCGGCACCGCCTTCTCCGCTGATACTGCCACAGGCTGCCGCGGCACCGTGCGCAAAGACCTCGTAAGCATTGATGCAAGCTATGGCCTTGGCGAAGCCGTTGTCGGCGGTAAGGTCACACCGGATAAACTCTATGTCTTCCAGCGCGACGACGGCTCCGAAGTCGTCATCCGCCAAATGGGCTGCAAGGACATGAAGATTGTCTATGACGAAAAAGGCGGCACCAAGGAAGTCGAAGTCACAGAACTTGAAGCCCTACGCTGGGCACTGTCCTTAAGTCAGGCCGAACGCGTCGCCAAGGGCGTGCGCGCTGTCAGCGCGGCCTATGACGGCATGATCATGGACACAGAATTTTGCATCGATGCCAAGGATAATCTCTGGTTCGTGCAAGCGCGTCCCGAAACACGCTGGAACGAAGAAATCGAATTGCACCCCCACACCATCTTCATGCGTCGCATGGAAGTGGACGCCAAAGCCGCCGCCTTGGCAGAAGTTCTCGTAGAAGGCAATGGCGCCTCACGCGGGGCAGGACAGGGGACTGTAAAATACCTGCGCTCCGCTCTTGAACTGAACAAAATATCCAAGGGCGACGTCCTCGCCGCAGAACGCACAGACCCTGACATGGTGCCGGGCATGCGTATCGCCTCCGCAATCATGGCAGACGTAGGCGGTGACACAAGTCACGCAGCAATCACCTCCCGCGAACTTGGCATCGCCGCTGTTATCGGCATTCAACGCATTGACATACTTCGTGCCCTTGACGGCACAGAAGTCACTGTCGATGGCACGCGTGGACGTATCTACCGCGGACTTCTCCCTCTACACGAGGTGGGCGGCGAAATGGACTTGTCCCAACTGCCCCCCACAAAAACAAAGGTCGGCCTCGTTCTGGCAGACGTTGGACAAGCGCTCTTCCTCTCACGCCTCAGAGATTTAGAAGCCTTTGAAGTCGGTCTCTTACGTGCGGAATTTATGCTTGGCAATATCAGCATCCACCCCGCCGCCCTCGAAGCCTTCGACAATGGCACTCTCGAAGCACGCGTACAAAAACAGCTCAAAGACCTTGAGTCACGCCTGT
>CAYJHT010000010.1:0-14281 GCA_964369615.1 uncultured Desulfovibrionaceae bacterium | reverse complement strand
ATGACATAAGAAAGCTATATGAGAAGATGGGGGTAATTGGACGCTTACAAATAGACAACAAGAGGGGTGGAAACGCTCCTCTTTTTTATTTTAAAGGAGTAACACTATGTACTACGGAATATCTCAAAGCACTGATTTAAGGGAACCACAAACAAAAGTAAAAAAATTTACAAGTAAACGTGCCGCATTGAAATGGGCTGAGACAAGCGGGTATTTGACGCATGGAGAACACGCGGACGCCATGCGAAACCATCACCACACTTTCAGAAAGGTGTATGATTTTAAGGGTAGGCTCCCGAAATTTAAAAGCCAAGACAGATACCATTACGGCATGTACGCAAAAAATGAAGAAACATTGAAGGCCGATTACATCGAAAAACACGGCGACCTAGTAAAGGAGTAATATCATGATGACAAGAGAAGAGGCGAAAAATAAAAATTGCCCACATTCGTACAACCCTAACACTGGTAGTCATGGTGAGTTCAGACTGAAATGCACCGCCGAAAAGTGCCCGAAGTGGAGGGATTCAGAAATTCAATGTCTATGGTGCAAGCATAACAGCGACTACGGCGAGATAGACAATGGATGCCCAGAAAGTTTTACCTCTTTTGCCTATATTGGAAACAATGATAACAGGGCAATCGAAAAAAACGTACAGCCAATTGTGTGTAACAAATGCCAGCACCGATACGGACACTGCGGAGGGTAAACCATGGAAAGAATGAAGATAACATTCCAAGACGCAGACACAGGCAGAGTGCTTAAGGTCGTGGTTGTGAATGAAGAGGAAGCAAGGTCAATGTTAAGTAGAATTCAAAGGCCAAAAAACTTTTGGGAGTTCATGGCTTTTCTTTGCACTCATACTGTTGATACATAACAAAAAAAGGGGGCTTCGCGCCCCTCTTTTTTATTTTAAATCACTTTCCGCAAACAACGTGTTGCAGTACAATTTCTTGATGCTCAACATGCAAACGGCGAACTTAAAATACATGCAAGAGGCCATGATTGAGGCGCAGGGTGTGTAAAAAAAATAAGTCCTAAAATAACGACACATTAAAGCGGCCTAAGTGCCGCTTTTTTGTTCGCCATAACAGAAACAGAAATACATGTCAAGTTGACATTGGTATAAAATGGAATTAAGTGTTATGGTGCAGCTTAAAAAACATGAGGGAGTTCTATGAAAAACATATCTCGAACAGCCTTGCGTGAATTTGGAAGTCTTTCTGTTGAACCGAAAGAAAAAGCAAAAAAGAACAAATATATATTAACATTGCAAGGGATTGTGTCTGAAAGAAAAGAGAAAAACATATGGAGCCACTTTGACGCTGTCGGCGTCCATATACAGCAAGTCATAAAGAGAGAATCCGATGGCAGAAAACATTGGCAATAGCGACGACCAAGTCGAAACAACAGAAAAAAGCGTTTCTACCAGACTCGTGCAACAAACAATGGAGTACCAAGGTAGCATCCCACCACCTGCAATGCTCGCTGATTTTGACAAGATTATACCCAATGGTGCTGACAGAATAATGCAGATGGCTGAAAAAGACCAGCAGCATAAGATGCACCTTGAGACTAAACAGCTTGAAATATTAGATGCTGGGGTAAAGAAGGAACACACTGAAACAGTCATAGGGCAAGTATGCGCTTTTGTTTTGTCTGTGTCCTTTGTGACAGCAGGAACATACCTTGCGTTAAATGGGCAAGTCGGAGCTGGGCTTGCATCCATAGCCATTGTTGGTCTTGGAAGGATTGTAAGTGTTTTTGTGACTCGGAATAAGAATTAGAACCGACAAAAACGGAGGTAGCTATGAATACATATACAGACGCGCTTTCATCCGTCATTGAAACGGAAGAGTTTGTTTCTCCTGAAGATTACTTGCTGCTTCGTAAGGGTGGCAAGCTTGGAAAGAGAAAGGTTCGCATGGTATCCGCCAATCTTGAAACAGGCGATACAGGTGGATTTATGATCGAGCTTGAAACACCACGATACAAGCCTCCTAATGCACTAAACAAAGAGGGGTTTTCGCAGTATGCAAGATGAACAAGAAAGCTTACACCCTGTTGTCATAGACACAGAGGCGCAAGAAATAGCGCTTCAAAACACACAGTAAACAAAAAGGGGGCTTCGCGCCCCCATTTTTTTATTTTAAATCACTTTCCGCGCACGCTTGCACACAGCGCGGCATTTTTCTTCGCCATATGCGCGGCGTGTGCTGCATGCTCATGCCCTGCGGAAGCACACGCGCAACCTGATTGCATGGCGGCATCTGCCATGTCATTTTCCATATGGAAAATTTTATGGCGCGTGTCGTAAATGGCGTTGAGTGCTTTCATGGTGTGGCATGCCTGTTCGGACTGGCCTTCGTCAAAGCCGTTTTCATCGTCGTCCTTGCATTCTTTGCGCAATTCCTTGGACGTTTTAAGGAGCACCATCTCAAGCTTATCCATCTCAGAAAGCGCCCAATCTTTATATGTCATCATATAGCTACCCTTGCTCCGCCACTGTCGCGGCGATTTTGTAAATACTGTCGATGTCTGCCTTATCAAAGACATAGCCCATGTCGTCAATTTCCCCACCAGACTTTTCGAGGACTTCGTGCGCAAAAGCCTTTGCGGCGTCAAGGTCGATAAGCCCGGACTTGTCACACAGGCCAAAAGCAGAAAGCTGCTGCACAAGCCCCTCGTGCTTGACTATGTTCTGCGCCTTCTGGTTCAAGCCAATGCCCACAGCCACAGCCGCCGCTTTGTGCCAGCCGTCATACTTTGGGACAACATGCGTGTCCATAAACTGCGCAAGCACTGCAGGCATATGTTCAAGTTTTACTTTCATTCTTAAATCTCCGTGGGATAGGGTGACGAAAATGGGGGCAAGGCCAATCCTCGCCCCCACAATGGGAATGGATTGTGCTTTATTTTACAGTTTCAACACGGACAGCGTCAGCCGTTGCGCAACGAGGCATCGCTTCAGGGCAAATGGCGTCAAGAGGCATAACAAGCTTGCCGGGTACAAAGGTAGCGTCGACGTAGCAGCGCAAGCTATTGTCGGCGCATTCACGGCGTTCTGCCTCAAGGTTGATAGCGGCGGCAGTGGCTTCACCTTGCGCGCGGATACGCTCAGACAGTGTGCTAGCAACGCCAGTCACACGCTCAGAAAGAGTGGACACGCTGCTGTTAAGTTCGCAAATCTGCTTGCCTTGCTCTGCAACGGTCACTTTCAATGCGGCAATGTCAGCACGGGCGTACTCGTTGCGCACGGACTCCTTGCCAAGCTCAATAAGGGCACCAGTTAAGGTCGTGTCGCGCTCCTTGAATTGTGTTTCCGTGTATTGGTACAGCTCAAGGATCTTGGTGTCAGTAGAGCGGTCAGCCTTGAGCATGGCGATTTCCGCATCCTTGGCAGCCATTTTTTCAGACTGGTTGATGGCGTAGGCCACTTCTTCCTTGGTGGCATGGCAATTATTGTTGCCACCAAAAAGATTGCTCAAAAGACCGCCGCAGTTGTTGTTATTCAACAAAGCGCCGGCAGAACCAACGATACCAGTAATGAGGCCAGCTTTCGCCACGCCGGATGATTTACGTCCCATAATATTCTCCATGGTTAAAATATTTTTCAAACATGGATACGGTAAGGCATGGGCGAAAAATTGGGAATAATGACAGAACGCTATTGCCGCACGTTGCCCACTTCTTCCGAATGCTTCCGACTATTGCCGTGAAAGTTTGCACTCAAGAAGTGGTCAACGTCAGCTTGTGCAAAGCACACGCGCCCACGAAAATTCACCGACTGAATATGCCCTTCTTTTCTGAGCTTGTACAAAGTCCGCTCAGACACGCCTATCTGCGCCGCCACTTCCTTAATGCTGAGCGGCGCAAGATCATGTGTTCCCTGTAAATTTTCAATCGTTGCGCTTCCCATAGATAATCCTCCATGCTTCAAATTCGGGATCTGTGCCGTCAAGGTAGTCAGTAAATTCTCGCACCATGCCCATGACGCCGTCACCCAAGAGGGGATTACTTGTGGCATAACCTGCGGCCTTGACAAGGAGGAAGGCGTCCTTTTTGTCAAAGTCAACACTATCAAGGTCGAATCCACCACTAATAAATTCCTTACTGTCATTTAAGAGAATGATACCAGCTCTCACAATCGCTTCAAGCCCAGTCTGTGCCGGGGTGAACTTGTAGCCATACCCACTCATGACGCCATTCACAACATCGCGCAAGATGGGCACAAACTGTATTGGGTACGTCATGTTGATGCGCAAGAGCCATTCTGCATAGCCCTCGTCCTTCTCTTCGTCGGGACCTCTTCCGGCAAGCAGGTCTGTTATGATGTTCTGCAAGATCATGCCAATGAGGAAGTAATTTGCAAGCGCCATGGCATTCTTGAGCGTCGGCTCCCGTCCCATCATGACGGAACGTCTATACAAAATCTGGTATTGTGCGGAAAAGAATGTGTAATACATGGTCACAAGTTTGAGACCTTCGCCCCCGCGCTGTATACGGGCAAGGTCTTTCTTGGCGCCGCTAGCCTGTGTGCGCTCCACAACCATGTCCGCGTACTTTGCGGCCTGCGTCTCGTCACCCTTGAAGTCCTTCAAGCCCTTCTCATACGCTCCCCACCACGTCGGCATGTCCGCCGCGTAAAATTGCACATAACCCATGGGCGTGAATGCATTGTCCTTGATGTAGTCAAGGCCGCCCTTGCTGTCTAATATCCTTCTATTAAAGTCTGCTATTTCGCGATCCATGTTTTCAATACGATAGGCCATGATGCGAGATCGCTGCTTTGTTTCTTCCGTGATTGCGCCCATGGTGTGTATATTCTTGAGCATGATGGCGGCACCGTTGAGCGCGTTCACTGTGCCTATCTCCGGCACTGCGCTCAAAAGCCCGGCTGTCTGTTGTACTATGGTGCCTATCCGCAAACCCATGGACATTATGCTTTGAGACGTTCGCGCATAGCGAAAAAATTTCTCAACGCCGTCAAACTTGTATCTCTCGCCCCCTGCCAAGTCGAGAAGCCAGTCTTGAATGGCCTTGTACTGCTCAATGCCGACAGTGTTCTTGATGGCGTCGTGTATTTCGTCGCGTCGCAATATGCGTGATATGTCACGCACAGGCTTACGAAAGGACAAGTTGTGCAATGTGCTTGCAATGGTCGTGGGGATAACGTCAAGCGTGAGGTCAAGAGGTACTCCCTTCAAGCCCTCACCCTTTCGCTCCTTCAAGCTCCCGTGAGGTACAGAAGGCACGTTGAAAGCGTTCTTCTGGTTTTCGGGGGCATGGTCAACAGGCGCCTTTCCGTGACTATCTGCATGGTATTTGACGGGGAAGTATCCACCCCTATATTGCCCGTGTTTTGTGTCTAGGGGTGTGGCCTTCACTTCCTTGGGGCGGACGCCTGTCAACTGCTCTTCTTGCAAAAAGCTCTCTTCCCTGTACGTCTCGTAGAAGTCCCATATACTTTGCACAAAGTCCCAGTCTTTCTTGTCGAGAACTTCGAGGGCTTGAAACACTTGCTCGTCAGAAAGTCCAAAGCCGTTCTTAAGGCGTGTCATATTGCCAATGTTCCCGGTGTTGAGCGCCATGCCTATGAGTTGTTCCTTTGTTACGACCATATTGCCAAGCGCAGGATGCTTGAATTTCTTGCTTCGCATGTTTGTGAGTTCGCGCTTGCTGTACACGGAAAATATTTTTGTGAGCGTTTTCTTTGCCTCAGCCGCCCTCGTGTTAAATTGATATGTGGCCTCGTTGGCACGGTCAAAGATATTTCGCCACATGATGCCCATGGGCTTGTCACCGTCAAGGAGCGCTGTAATGGTGTCAATCTTGAGCAGGGACGCGTTCAGCTTGCTGAGGAGTGAGGACTTTTCTTGAAAGAGCGTATTTTTCCGTAATTTATTATTAGCATAAATACTTTGCGTCATTTGCTGTACAAGCACGTCCATTTCCACGCGGCCTTGCTCTGTTTCAATGAGCCGCGCCTCACGCTCCATATGTATCGTGCGCTTAATCTCGTCGGCCACCACCATGAATTGCTCAACTGTCAAGTCCCTGAATCCTGTGCCTTGCTTCTTGAACACATCGTCATCAAGCGTCATTCCGACCTCTGCCGCCCATTCCTTAACGGCATTCATGTCCTTTCCGGCTGCTTGCTGTTCGTTGAGCTTCTTCATGCCAAAGGCTGAGGCGATCACGTCCACATAGTACCGCGCCACGGGGTTGGCCTTCTTCATATTTGTAAAGCGTTTAACCTCTTTGAGGAGCTTCTGGACGGCTTCCTCCACTTTGCGGCCTTCAATAGTCATATAGATGCCAACACGCGCATTGGTATTGTGCTTTTGCGCAGCCTCGTAGTCTTCTCGTAAAAGCGCCTCGCGCTCCTTGCGATAGTTTGACCTCGCGTTTGCTTGCATGGCATAAAGGTTCGATACTTGGCGAACTGTTTTTGCTTGTGTTGCGCGTTCCGCCTCCTGCCTCACGGCCTTGTCGGAGAGCGGCTGATTTTGTAATTTCTTTGAAAGTGCAGTTGCCACTTGTGCCCTCTGTGTGGCAAAAGCATTGCTCTCGAAAAGAAAGTCTTCAGCGGCGAACCTCTGATCTTCATAAGAGAGTCTGTCCTCAATCATGCGTTTTTTTACTTCGCGCTTGTTGTCAGCGGCAAGCGCTGCTTCAAGGAAGGATTCCACGTCCTCAAAGCCGTGCTTTGCGGCTATTTCTTGCGGATTTTTACCGCCCTTCTGCTTCACCTTTCCGCGAAACTTTGCGGCGAACTCGTTGGCGAACGTGCCGCCCATGATGGCGTCAAGCTCCATGGAATCAATGCCGTCCTTATTGAGGTCGTCGATGGCCATGTAGACGGGCATGTTGTCAACTTCCTCATTGACGCTTTGCGTAATGTGCTTGCGAAAGGCAGCACGCGCCCTCTTTCTGGCAGTGGAAAGCTTTGCTTCGGCCTCTTCCTTGGCCTTGCCTGTGAGTGACGCGAAAAATGCCGTGTCCGCCTCTTCAATGCCGAGGGCTTGTATTTCCGGCTTTGTGTAATTCTGTATGCCGCTCTTTTGCGCTGCCGCTTCAATTTCCCATTCTGTAGCAAGCATGCGGTCAAATATGTCTTTGACTTCCGGCGTGTAATCAATGGAGAGCTGCATGGCGTGCTTGTACACGTTCTTGAGCCAACGGCTGAAACGGGCAAACATGGAGCGCAAGCCCTTTGTGGGGGCGTTGCCGTCGCGCAAATACTGCTCCATGGCACGGGCAAGCTTTTCGTGCTTGTCGGTATTCCATTCCGTAGGGAGGTCTTCGCGCCCATCGTTGAGCCACAGGGACAGCGCTTCCATGTCATTTCTAAACTGCGCATCGCCAAGCCCAGCCTTGTACATGGCCTCCATCTCCTTAAAGAAGAAGTGCGACAGCTCATGCGTGACTGTAGAAAGGTCTGCTTTGTCGAAAAGGGATATTATGTACTTGTCGTCTTTTGGGAAGTAGCTTATCTTTCCGCGTGCTTGGGATTCGTCTTGTTCTGTTTGTGTCTGCGCCCCCTGATACAAGTCCTGCATTGCATCATCACCAACACCAAGCATCGACTGTAAGAGCGACGTGTCCACGTCAAAAAAGGCTTTGTCAAAAATTTCTTTCTGCGTCGGAACTTTCATGCCCGGTAAGAACGGCTTGTTTGTTCCGTACTGTCTAGCCCCATTCGCGTATTCGTTGAACGCTTTTTGAAACTCTGTAGGCTTTTTGTTCACTAAAGCAAGCGCCATGCCCTGAACTATAGGATTATCTTTTTCGGGGTCTGGAATAAGCGACTTTTGCCCAAAATATGTTTCTATGTTCTTGTGTCCGCTATTTTTCCACATGACAATCTGACGAGATGCCGCAAGTAGTGTGTCCGTCAAATCCCAGTTTCCACCGATGGATTGCAATGTGGCAACGTCAGCAAGAATACGGTCAACTTTCTGGACGATGGACGGCGGCAATGCCTCGATAATGTCATAATCGGGAATAGCACGACCGCGCAATACAGTTTGCACAAGCTTCTTTCCACCGTCATTCAAAAGCCCCGTCGCCTTGTTTGTGATAGATTCTCTTTGCGTCGATTCAATCACTCCGTCATTTTGCAATGAGTCCACAAGTCGAAACGAGTCTTTCGTTGCAAGGAATTGCAAAAGCGTGTCGTGTTCCTCCATTCCTGCCGCAAGAACATCAAGAGAGTCCTCAGACACCATGCGCGCTTTACTGACGGCCTGTGCATTTTCGTTCAAGCCTTGCGTGAAACTCTGATTCATAAGGCGAACAAGTTTCGGCATATCCTGCGTTTCACCCTGCAATACGCGCACGAGTACAGGGGACTGCATCCCGTCAATATCAGCCTCATTAAAGCCATACATAGCAGCACGGGACTTAAGCGCGTCCTTGTACTTTTGCGCACTCTCCGGCCTTTCGGCATAGGCAAGTTGTAGCGTCATGGCGCGACTGTTGCCGCCAAGGACGATGCCGTCTTCAGTCATCATAGGGGGGCCATTTACCGCATCGGGATTGTCAGTTAAAAGCAATTCCGGCTTTATATTTGTAGCGTTATTTCTGACTTTTAGCTGTTCGTCAACACTGCTGTGATACGGCCTTTCTTGCGTGTCTTGCGGGTAGTCGCCACGCTTTGCAAAGTTTTTCGACGGGTCATGAGAAGGGATAAGTGACGACGCTTCGCGTACTTCATAGGTTACTGGAAGCTCTGTGCCGTCAGAAAGGCTGAGTACAGGCGACTGGACGCTTGATTTTAATACCTTGCCTTCAACGCCATTCCATGCCATAGCGCCGCCATCTACAGCATCAAAAGGCATCGCTTCCGGCGTGACTTCTGCCACCACTTCAGCCGTATCGGCAACGGGTTCCGCAGTTTTTTCAACCGGAGAGGTAACAGGCGCAACAGGCGCCACATTGGGCGTCGCGTTCTCTGCAACGCCAAGCTTGCGCAATATCTCAGCAGGGGAAATACCGGAACGCTCAGCAAGTCTTTCAACACCACGCCGCAAAAGTTCAGACTGTGCACGAACATAGTTTGCAGTGCCGCCATTGCGATTAACGCTCTTCTGCAACATGGGGCTATTCTGGATGCTTGCCGTAAGCTCAGACTCAAAACGCACCATCTCCGCCTCAAACTCCGTCATGGATTGTTCGTATTCCACAAACTCTTGCTGGAGTCTTGCCGCATCGTCCGTCACGCGCTGCTCATACTGCGCAACGTCCACAGCGTTAAGGCCGTCCACGTCCTTCTTCATGATGCCGCTGAACGCTTCAAACGTCGGGGAGTCAAGCCGCGCATGGGCACGCGCAAGCCTAACTGGCACATCCTGCCCCAGCGCCGCCGCCTCCTGCAATTGCACCATGTCCATTTCTAATGGCGTCACCATGTCCACGCCCTGCTGTGCGTATTCAAGCACGGCATCAGCCGGCACGTACACATCTTGACGGAACTCTGGGAACTTCGATTGCAAAAACGACTCTGCAATCTGCGGCGCCTGCCGCACCATAAGCGGCTCAATTTCCGCATGCGCCGCCACATTGTCAGCCGTAAACTTCTGTTGTGTGCGTATTTGCCGCGCGTCGTGTATAAGCGCAGGGATGCGCACGCCGCCGCCAAGCCAAAGCCCCATGCCAGCACCGCCAAAGAATGACTTGCCAAGCCCTTCAGTCAAGTCCACGTCCTTAAAGCCTGCGCCCACGTTCTCTTTCAAAAGCATTTCTGAAAGATTTGACAAGTACTGTTGTGCCATTTCCTCCGTGCCTTCAATAGCCGCACCTGCCGCCACACTTCCGGCAAATTCCATGATCATAGGCCGCATGGTCTTATCCTTAAGCGCCCTCTGGATGTACCCACGCGCCACGTCCTTGGCTTGCCTCTCCGTAAGCCCTTGTATAAGGTCTGTGATGCCAAGCACCTTTGCCGCCCCGGTGATGCCCACAAGCTCCACAGACGCCGCAGCAAGCCCGTACACGGACGCGAACGTGTTCATCTCTTCCACGGGAATATAGTTGCCGTCGTAGTCCTTCTCTTGCGACATTTGCGCGATAAATAAATTCCGTTCGAGATTGCTGGTATTCTCAAAGTTGCTCATGGTGAAGGCCGTAGGAAGGCTGGTAAAAAGACCTGTCACAGCACCGGCAGCGGCGCCCGGCAAAGCACCAGCTCCGCCAAAGGCTGAACCTGCAGCAAAGCCCGTCATGGCGCCTATGGACATACCATAAGGAGCGGCAAGCGCTATATTCTTCGGCATGTATGACAGCGACTCTTCAAGCTGAGGCAACCACTTTGCCACAACGGAAGGATGCGCATAATCTATGATCTCATCGCCGATAATGGCTTGCTTTTCTTGCATGGATACTTGCATGTCATATATCTGCTTGCGCAAGGCTTCGCGTTCTTCCACAGTCTGCGCCGCGGCAAACTTCCCTGCCACATTGGAAAGCTCCGTTTCCATATTGCCAAGCTCATATTGCGCTGTAAACTTATCAAAAAATCCCAAGTCTTCAGGGGGGGGAGCGGCAAGAATAGCATCCACATTGCGTGAGGCAGCAAGCATATTGTCCGCATCGTCCATGAGAAAGTTTACGTTGCCCCTGTCCTGTGCCGCCCATTGCACAAGCACGGGGTCTTGCTCAATCTTGCGTGCAAGACTCTCACTCTGCGCTTGAGGCAGCGTAAAAAGCGCCGCGTCACGGGGGATGTCAAGCTCCTTGGAATAGTATTCGGCTTGCACAAAGTGGTCGGCATTGTAGCCGTCCCCTGCCATGAAGGTACTGCGGATGTCGGGTGCTGTGTCATGCTTAATGCTTGGGATGCCCTCGAAATTCGTAATGTCGAAAGAGGAATTTTTTGCGCTAAGAACGGGCGTGTTTCTCTCGATAAATTCGTTGCGGATGTCAAAGCTACTCACTGCCGCCCTCCTGAGGTATGGGGTAATTGCCTTCTTGTTTGCGTACGCCGCTTCTGTTGTCTGGTATGCCAAGGAGTTCCGTCTTGACATAAATCTGTCTGTTAAACGCGCTTACTTGATACCCATTCCTTTCAAGTATGCCGTTTAACTCCTTCACAGAAGGCCAGCCACGAGCCGTGAGTTCCTCGTCGTCAATCTCCGGCAACCATTCATCGCCACGCCCTGCGGTCACTGCTTCGGCGTGTGTTTCGCCATTGCGGGAGCGAAACCAGCTTCTCTCCGTTACGGGTTTCAACCCTTCATAAATAAAGCCTGCGGCGATCTGCTTTATTTCGGCACTGGTCGCCTTTGCACCGGGCTTAAGGCGGTCTGTCACATAGCGCACAAAGTCATCGGACGGTTCATTTTTCTCTCCAATACCTTTCCACGCGTTCTTTAATTCCGACTGCGTCACCAAGCCTCGAACGCCGCCGTCCTTCTTGTACTGCAAAGCCTTCTCTGTCTGAGACACTGTGAGGTTTTGCTCCTTCGCATCGGCTTTAATCTTCTCGTCACTCAATGGCTCCCCTCTTGCAAGTGCTTCGTCAAATTCCGTAAGCAGCTTTGAGTACGCCTCTCTATTTTGGTCGGTTTCCTTGTTGCGCTTGCCATCAATGGCCTCGCGGATGAGCGTTGCTCCTGCGTCGCTCCATTGCCCTTGCTGGAAAACTTGTTCCTTTTCAAAGACTCCTTGCCCTTGTGTCTGCTTCTCAAACTCTATCAAGTCGCTTTGCGCCCCTGCGTCGCGTAATTGCTCCCTGTACTTTATGTCTTCACGGAAGAGGTCAAGGGCTTTCTCGCGCAATTTTGGGTCATCATTGTAAATGTCGCCTATGGCGGCAAGGCCGTTCTCTTCATATTCTGCAATGCTCTGGAACTCGTCGCTAGTGCCGCGCAGCGTATTCACCACAGAAAGCATATTTTCCTCTTGCTGCTTCACAAGCGCCTTTTCAGCTTTTACGCGCTCCATCTCCGCGATACGCTCTGCACGATAGTGGTTCGCCCTCGCCTCAGACTGCTGTCGCTTCACCTCACGCGCCGCACTTGCTTGGAGCTTCGACGCTGACGTGCTGTTCAAGATGGGTTCATGGGCACGCATGAGCGCACGCGCCGCCCCCACGTCACCCTCTGCGATTTTTGCTTCTATTGCAGGAACAAGAACCTTGTTCAGCGCCTCACGCTCATACACTGCCGTCTGCTCCGCACCCCAGCCGTTCAGCCGCGCAAGCTCCCGTGCCGCCGCCCCTGTTTGTGCTATAGCCATTTGCGAAAGGACAGGGTCGTCAATATTCCGTGCAAGCATGTCGGCTTGCGTCGCCATAACGGCCTCTTGTGTCCCCACCTCATACTTGAGCTTCTCCCCCGCTCCGTAGCCTGTAGCCCAATTGCCAAAACGCGCTGCTTGCTCATCCGCCATACTCTGAAAACGCCCGGCTTCAATGTCATTGAGGTCTGACGTGATTTCCTTAAGCTTTGTGTCCTTCCACTTTGCAAAGTCCTCGGCACTGTTCATGCCGTCCTTGCCCTTTTTCTGCTTCTGCTCCGCTTGCCATTCCATGAAGGCTTGGTCGAACTTCATGGAAGCGTTTTTTGCATTGGTGTTGAAAATATCGTTGCCGATTTTCGTCGTCATATTGCTGACATCTTGCAAGCCCTTGACAAGCGGCGCATAATCCGTCGTATTCTTGTTAACCGCCGCACCGCCGCCGAATGCCTCAATGTTTGGCGTGTAATTGGTGGCGCCTGTTTGCAAACGACCACCTGTGTTCGTGATGGTCGTGCCCTTTGTGCTTCTTTGATATTTGGATATATTCATTGCATTACTTCTTTGTCAGAGCGTAATAATTGGATCCTGCTTGTGATACACCGGAAAGAAGACCACCAGCGGCAGTGGGCAAGAAAGAGGTTTTAGGCGTGGAAATGTTGCTGGCTTGCATGCTGGAAAACGCGCTTTGCGTGTTCTGCCCTTCGGCCTGTGACATGAAGTTCCACGCTTCCACCTGCTTATTATAGTCCGCCCAGTAGCCCTGCTCGCGGATGTTGAAAGCGTCAAGTTCGCCCTTCTCTACAGTATCCAAATTGAGATCAAGAGCAGAACCCGCATCAACGACGGCGCCGCTTGCCGCCTGCTGTCCGCGCTGTTGGCCTACAATCATAGCTGCCTGTTGACGCTTTGTAAGTGACTCTTCATAGGCCGCTTGTTTTTCTACCTTGCCTTCAGCTATGGCAAGGTCGGCGTTGCCTTCTGCCACTTGCGCATTGTACGCCGCCATTTCTGATTCGTACTGCGCTTGCTGACGCGCAGCATTTGCTTGTTGCTCTGCCGCTTGTTGCTGTGCTTGTTGTTGCTCGTAAGCCCCGTAAACGCTGAATGCTGTCCCGGCAAGAGCTGTGACGACACTTATGATAGGGATTGCTACAGCCATGTTTTGCCTCCGGCTATAAAATTTTACTATATATTTCTTCTGTCTTCTTTGCGCCAAGCCTTTTGAAGAGAGCCGCACAAGAGCGAGATTCTGGAGAGGAATATATGACAGAATGAACACCTTTCGCCTTCAAATCGCTTTCCGCAGTGCGCATCATTTGCAATGCGCATGCGCTCCCTCTGTATTGTTTTTCAACAAATATTGCACACTGAGTAGCCGTAATCCTTGCAACATGCATACACGGGGATATAATATATATGCCATATGCAATGACACGCTTAAGCTTATCTCTTGTAGCGACCACGTATAACACGCCAGCATCTTCAAGCGCTTGATACTGTTCAAGGCGCACAACGCAACACTTTCCGTACATGGGTGAAGCGGCCTCATCCCAATGACGTTGAGGCATGTCTCCTAAAAATGGTGATATTTCAGAAAACTTCTCATTAGAGACTGTGTACATAGCTACTCCCCTATGTCAACTTCCATAATGAGCGCCGCAATGGTGAACGGAACAGGTCTGTCCTGCACAATCCACAAGGCAGAATCGCTCGTTTGCCCACCGTCGCACGTAAAGGATATATCTCCGCTGAATGGGGGGACGGCCACGCCCCACTGCTCCGGCATGAAGGGCATTTCGTAGAGCTGCATGCCTTCCGCATCGTATTTTCCAAGAGGCGCATTACTTACGCCGTATTTGCCGCCTACAGAACTGTGTAAACGAATCTTACATTGCCCATATCCCCGACGCTGCCCTAAGGATGTACCTGTCCCCAAATCCCCTTCCGGCGGTAGTGGCGAAAGTTTCGACGTATACGGCAATCCCACATGCACAACACTTGCGGGATAGGGCAATTCAATGCGACCCTCCCTCACCA
>CAYJHT010000009.1:0-14307 GCA_964369615.1 uncultured Desulfovibrionaceae bacterium | reverse complement strand
GAAACTTTTTTTTCCCAAAAAAAGTTTCCCCCCCACGAAAATAAAACAAAACAAAAAACAAAACAAAAAACAAAACAAAAAACAAAAAAGAAAACAAAAAAGAAAACAAAAAAGAAAACAAAAAAGAAAACAAAAATTCTAATTTGTGTTGAGACCCCATTGTGCATACCATGATTGGACGTATGCGTTTCCTTCTTCACGTTGGGCTGGTGTTGTTATTTTTTGGAGTTCGTCGCGCAGGTCGACGGCGTATTTGTATTCATAGCGTGCGGCGATATTGCTATAGGCCCATGCGAGGGCGAGATTTTTTTTGACACCGTTTCCGTTTGCGTAGAGTTCTGCGAGAGTTGTTGCGCCGACGAAGCTGGCGTATTCGGCGGCTTTTTCGGAGTATTCAAAGGCTTTTTTGGGATTTTGCTTTACGCCTGCGCCGTTAGCGTAGTAGAATCCGAGGAGGGCCATACCTTCTGTATCGCCGCCATCTGCGGCTTTTTGAGCGTATTGTGAGGCTTGAGTTTCATTTTCGGGGAGTCCGATGCCGTAGTAGGCCATGCCACTGAGTACGGTGTAGGCGCGCGCGATATCTTTTGTTGCGGCTTTTTGTGCGAGTTTGAGTGCGCGTTGTACGGAGGTTTCGTCATCGAAGGATTCTTCGAAGAGGATGTGAGCCATGAGTGCTTCGGCGTCTGGGTCACCGGATTGTACGCTGGACTTAAGGATTTCTAGGGCTGCTTCTGCGTCCATTTGTATGCCGTAGGCTTCTCCTAGGTAGAGAAATTCTGCGAGGATGGAGGCGTAGTAGTCGTCTTTTTTGACGGCTTCGTGCATGAGTTTGAGTCCGAGTTGGGTGTCTTTGAACTCGTTATCGATGATATAGATGGTTCCTAGGAGAGCTTTTGCGTCATTATCGCCATTGGCTGTGGCTTTTTCGAGCCAATAGAGTCCTTTTTGTGAGTTCATGGTGACGCCATCGCCGTTATAGTAGGCGTGTCCTATGTAGGCTTGTGCGGCGGCATCGCCATTGAGTGCGGCGTTGAATATATCTTTACTTTCGCCGGTGAAGTCATTGTTTTTATGGAAGTCATTGTCATTGAATTGATAGCCTGAGATTGCGCCGCCAAGTGCTTGTGCGACGCTTGCGGTGATATTTCCGAGATTTCCGAGGGGATTTGAGTTTGGCGAAGTAGTTGCGATGGATGGTAGGCTAAAGCTTGGTTCTTGGGTGGGGTTTTGTCGTGGTTCGAGTGGTGTATTATTGGATGCTGGTGGGGAGTAGGTATTTTCTGCGACGCTTTCGGTGCCTTCTATGATGCGGGGTTCTACGCCGCAGGAGCGCAGGAATGCTATGGCGGCGCTTGCGGGTTGTGCTGCATTGACGAAGGCGCCTTCGTCGTCATCAGTTGAGCCCCATGTATTGACGCCGACGACGTGTCCGTGTGCATTTACGAGTGGGCCACCGCTGTTTCCACCTGCAATTGCGGCGCTGTGTACGATGCTTTGCATGGAGCCGTCATCGACGAAGCTGCTGACGATGCCTTCGGTGTATACGACGGGTGGTAGTCCTGCAAATTCGCCTTCTTCGAGGAGGTAGTGGAGTTTTATGTCGTGTCTGAGTACGAGGTTTGGATATCCCCATGCGCTGACTCTATCGGTGCGTCGGGCGCCGAGGTTGAAGGGGAGTATGGGGAGTTGTACTGGCGGAGAGAATTTGAGTAGTGCGAAATCGTTGTAGCCATCATCGACTTCTTTGACGAGTGTTGCTTCCATGATTGTGAAGTCACGTCCTGCGACGTAGTAGGTATGTGCGCCATCAGTGACGTGTCCGTTTGTGAGTATGTATCCGTCTGCGACGGAGAATCCTGTACCGAATGCTATGGAGTCATCGCTTTCGACGAAGATGAAGAAGGTGCTTGCTTCGAGTGTATTTGCTATTGCGACGCGTCTTTGTTCGGCTCTTTGTATGAGTGCGTCGAAGTTTGCAGAGTCGGCGGCATGAGTAGTTTTGCTTGGGAGTAGTAAGCACAGGCTTATTGCAAAGAGTGTGAGTATTATGTGTTGCGTAAGAGAGTTTTGTTGTTGTGCGTTCATGAGTTGTCGTACCTTTTGTCGTGCCCGGTGTGAAGGGGAGCAGGCAGAGCTTGCGGGCAGTGACATGAAAGAGGGGATAAAATGTTTCAAAATCGCCAATTACCGAAAAAACAAATTACATTTTTAAAAAAGCATTGTCAAGGAAAAAAAGCAAGAGTCGAGATGATTGTTTATGATTCTAGTGTGTTGTGATTTTTTAGACGTGTATTTTTTTCTGAGCATATGCAGCCTTCCCCTCTTGCAACTTTTTAAGAATAAGCTTATATTTACTTGGTTATTGATATCGTCATCTATTATGGTGCGCTTCAATATGAGGAAAAATTATGGAAAAAAAGAATTCACGTGTTACACAAATGCATATCAGAAAGCCCATCCCTCATATGGCGGATCCTGGCTTTGACCCTGAAATGCTCTTTGTGGAATGTGCAAGCTGCGGCAATCCTATACTGTGGGAGCAAGGGCGCTCTACTGAGATATTGCTTGGCGCAGGCATTGACCCTTTGGAACTTGACGCACATTGCTTACTTGTGACGGATGGTTGCCCGCGCTGTTGCAGTGGGAGGTTTTACCATGTGCAAGTCTATCGTGTTGAAAACAGTCAAGAATTATGGACGTGTTCAGGGCCTAAAGGACGCATTGGGCATGACTAAGGCAGATTGAGATATTTGCAAATAAATTTTCTTAGCTATGCGTGGGGGAACTCTTTTTAAGTAAGATGCTCCCCCCCATTACAGTGATAGCGTAAAAGTACTTAGCTGAACACTGCAAGGAACAAAGCTCCCGTACAATAAAATACTATGCCCACATCTAAAAAACACGCTTGCGCACACAAAAAACTTATAGAACGCGCACAATTCGTACAAGAGGCTCTTGCAAAGCAGTATCCGGAACCTGCAACGCATCTTGTCGCAGAAAATCCGTGGCAATTACTGATAGCTGTTATCCTCTCTGCTCAATGCACCGACGCGCGTGTGAACATGGTAACACCACACCTTTTCGCACGTTGGTCAGAACCCTCCCATCTTGCACAAGCTTGCCTCGACGAAGTGCAAGAAATTATTCGCTCCACAGGCTTTTTTCGCAACAAAGCTAAGAATATTGTCGCAACAGCCCAGCGCGTCACAACACATTTTCAAGGCCTTGTGCCTCGCACCCTTCCAGAGCTTATCTCCTTGCCCGGCGTCGCACGTAAAACCGCAAACGTCGTTCTCTGGACAGCCTTCGGCATAAATGAAGGTATCGCCGTAGACACCCATGTCGGGCGCATAGCCTTTCGTCTTGGACTCACCAGCAGCACCAAGCCCCTCATCATCGAAAAAGACCTTATGGCACTCTTTGACCGTGAACATTGGGGAAGCGTTAACCATCGCCTCGTCTGGTTTGGACGAGACACTTGCCCTGCCAGAAAGCCCCTCTGCCACGCCTGCCCCTTAGAATCAATATGCCCAAAGCAGTAATGATTGTTATAATTAGAAGTGTATTTTTTTCATAAAAACTTGTGGGGAGAAAACTTTTTTTAGGAAAAAAAAGTTTTCCCCCACAAGCTTTTTAGAAAAAACAAAAATCTTGTTTTATCAACTTATTTGCGGATAGCGAGGAGGGGAACGTCTGTATTTCTGAGAACGCGTTCGGTGACGCCGCCAAGCAGAATATCTGACAAGGAGTCGTGTCCGTCTGTGAACATAACAATAATATCACAATTATTTTCGTGAGCGGCTTTGACGATAGTACGTGCGGGGGTGCCATCCATCACGACAGTTTTGCAAGCGACGTGAGTTTCGCGCACGGCTTTGAGCACTGGTGCGAGGATTTTTTCGCCTTGAATTTGCGCGTCATGCTTGAGTTCGTCGTGAGCTTCGCCGCCGACACGTTGTGGGAGCGGTTCACCTACGTGGAGCAGGACAATTTCTCCGTTTTCGGCGCACAGGTTTACTGCGTGAAAAAGCGCTTTGCAGGCGCGTTCACCGGCGTGTTTGCCACTGACGGGCAACAGAATACGTTGATAGCTCATAATACTCCTCCAAATACATGTTTTTATTGTTGTAAACCAATTCTTGTTCGTTCCAGTGTCGTTTCAAGATCTGGAAGAATATTTCCTAAACACTCCATATCTCTTGCATTTGCCGCAGATTCGACAGTGCGCGCCATTCGCGCAAGCGTGCGCAAGGCGTAATTTTCTGCATTGCGGGCGATGCTGCCGGCTGCATTGGCGACTCCGGCAGGGTTTTTCGCATCAAAATGCTTCCATGCCTGTGCCATAGAGGCGTCAAGGTCATGGGTGAGTTGCTCAAGCGGTTGTAACACATCTTCTTGCGGAGATAAAGTCTCTTTTGGCGCGCTCAGCTCAAAAGAGAAGTCTTTTTGTGCTGCTGCAACGGCTTTGGCTGGTGCTGGTGCGGCGGGTTTCGCTGCTGCTGCAACTGCCTTGGCTGGTGTTCCTTGCGGCTCTAGCGAGAGGAAGTTCAGCGTGTTGTCAGAGGCAGGCGGAACGTGCTCTGTCGTGTGTAGGGGCGCAAGCTCAGGCATAGACTTGACAGCGGCCTTGGCTGTAGGCACAGTTTTTTTGACCGTAGACCTTGCTGTTACAGTCGTTTTTGCGACAGACGGTTTGGACAAGGAAGGGTTGAGAGTGCCGGCAACTGTTGTGCTTGCCGTCGGCTTTGTCGGTTCTGCCTTGCTTGGACTTGTTGTTGCAGCTGCATCGGTGTCGCCAGACTTTGGCGTTTTGACGAGTGTGACCTTTGAAGTTAAGTGTAAGTCTTTCTTCTTTTTTGTAGGCTGTTCTACAGAGTCTTCCAATTTCAATGTGCTTGCGGCCTTTTGGCTTTCGTCGGCAATTTTTATGTCATCGGCAGCCATTGCCACGGGTGCTGCAAGTGTTTCATTTGCAAGCACAAGTGTTTGCGGTTCCGGCTCAAGTGCGGGTTCCGGTGTGAGTGTGAGAGCAGGGGTTATGATAGGTTCAGGTGCAGGCTCTGGCGTGAGTGTGAGCGTGGATGTGGGGACTTGCGCTGTATTGTCTGGTGTTTCCAGGTCTAAGAATGATTGCAAGTAAGCGGCATTGCCTTTTTCTGTGCGACGTGTATTGTCTTCGCGCAAGTTTGATACGAGATTAAAGAGGCTATCTTCTGCGGAATCATGCACTTTATCAATGTTCTTTTCTGTTTCTGGTTCAAGGTTGAGCAAGATGCCTTCGCTGAGTGAGGCAGTGGCGGTATCCTTCGGTGTGTCGTTTGGCGTGTCGTGTGCTGCCTTGGCTGTGACGGTCTCGTTTGCAGTCTCAAGGGTGATTGGCGCATCGTTTTCAGATTGCGCTGTGACAGGTGCGGCAGTGGCACTGCCCACGAGCAGCTTGGACATGACATCGCTTGAGCTTTTATTGCCTTGGCTTTGTACGGATAGGCGGGGCATTGGTGTGATGCTTTGTCCAAAAGCCATTTCCGGTGTGGGTAAGATGCCGTCGTAGGAAAGGCTTTGCGTGCGAGTATTTTTTGTTTCTGTTGCCTTTTCTGCTTTTTGTTCGTGTTCTGTGTGTGCTTCGCTGTTCTCCGTGGCGCTTTTTATTGGCTCAAAGGAGAGGTGTTCGAGGTTTGGTGCGGGGTGATTTTCGCTGTCTTGTGTGTTTTTGTCAGGTGTGCGCGTATTTTCGTTGGCGTCCGCGTCGGTGCTTTCTGGAGTGTTTTTGCCTTCTGTATAGTCTTCTTCTTCTTCGTTGTTTGTATTGCTGGAGGGCTGGTCTTGTGTGGCTATAGGAGCAACGACAGGAGCTACGACGGGCGCGCTCTCATGTTCCATTTCTGCATAGGCAGCAGGATCGTTGGTAAATGACTCTTCTGCATCGGGGCCAAATGTTTGTAAAGTCAATGCTTCAAGCTCGGTGAGTTCCTTTTTTAAGGCTTCCTTGCGTTCTGCGTCGTCATTGTCATAAACTTCCTCATGCTGCTTTGGCGAAAGCACATCATCCTGTAAGCTTAAGACATCTTCCTGAGGTACGGGGCTTATTGCTGTTTCTTGTGGGAAGGCTGCATCTGCGCCTTGCAAGAGCATATCAAGAGGCACTTCTTCGACGCCTTCCGCTCTGCCCATAGAAATGCCGCGATATTGGGTATCGGGATGCAATTCAAGTTTTGGCATGCCTGTGTCAATAATATCATCGTCGTCAGCATGTGTGTCTTCGCAGGGTGTGGTGAGGATATATTGAGGGAGCAGGTTTTCCAATATCTGGCGCAAAGCTGTACGGGTGATGGGTGCGGCAAGAATAGCATCGAATCCCATATGACGGAAGGCTTCGTGCTCTTCTTCTATGTCGTTTGGTGCGAGAACCATACAAAGCGCGGGCGGGCAATTGTGTTCTTGTGCAAGGCTTTGCACGTCCGCCACACTTTGTGCGAGTGCTTCTGCGGACATGCTTCCGTCAAAGATAAGAAGTACAGCGCCGTGTTTTGCATAGAGGTTGATAGCTTCAGTAGTTGTGCGTGCTTCAAGGATGCGGGGCAGTGTATTTTCAAGAAAGAATGCCCACATTTGCCTGTCGGAATCGCTGTCGGAGCAGACGATAATATAGGCAGAGCTGTGTTTTTTATCGTCATCATCGCGTTCTTGTGTCGCATTGAGCGCGTCTGAGGTCGTCGCTTCATAATGCACGGTGAAGGAGATATTTGCGCCATGCGGGCCGCATTCGATGCCAAGGAATCCGCGGCTTTTCCCGGCCAATTCCCATGCGCGCGTCACAGCGGTGATACTGCGTTCGTGTGGGGGATTGCCCGTACCTGTGTCTGTAACAGTGAAGAGTAAATGCCCAGGGTTAACGCTTTCGGGCACGCGTCGCACAGACAATTGTACGGCGCCTCTGTGCGTTGCGCACACGGCGCTTTCTAGTAGTCGGCGCAGGACGAGGAGTAGGTGTGGCGCATCGCCGCGATAGCATTGCGCAAGATGGGGCGGCATAAACCACGACAAGGCGATATTTTTACTGTCGGCAAGCGGTGAGATACTGTCATGTGCTTGACGCAGGAGGCTTTGCAGGTCAAAAACATGTTCTGACATGGCGCCCATCATGATTTGCGCTTGTCTTTCGTGTTCCGGTGTGCTGAGGATGTGTGATATTTCCTGTCCGGTCTTTGTAATTTTTGTCAGATATGGTTGCAAATCAAAGGAAGCACGTCCTTCTGCGATGGTGATATCTGCGAGGAGTTGGTCAACAAGTTCGCGCAAGGCATTTTCAGTGTTCTGCGAGGGTGTCTGCGCGGCATTTGCAGTAGGCATATCTTTTGCAGTGTTTTTCTCGGGTGCGTCATTAACAGTTGCTCCCACAGTCGGGATGAGTCGCAAATTGGGATCGGCGTCTGCAACCTGCGCTTTTTCTGACTTTTCATCGTCCTTCTCTGCGCTTGCTTGCGCATGCGCAGTGTGCTCAGGCGGTGCGGCAGTGGTTGCAATGATGATGGCGCCAAGGGCGACACCCCAGAGAGGGAATGTCGGTGTGAGGAATTGAGAAGCAATATGTATCATTCCCGTATTATTCATAAATGCCAGAATAACGCCGATAGGAGGCAAAAGGCATCCAAGCAAGAGCCTACGCGCACCCGGCAAAGCGCTCATCCATGCGGCAAGCGTTGTAGGCACAAGTAAGAGCGTAAGTGCAGGCCACAAGGGCATATAGCGTGTTGTCCATGCATATCCCGGCGCAAGCGGAAGCAGAGCAACGGCAATGCCCGGCAAAAGGAGAAGCAAGTATTGTATATCAATAATGCGCGAGCGTTTGTAGCTTTGCGTCAAATGCCGCGAAGCGTGCGCAAGGAGCATAAGAGCAACACCCGGTAAAACAACCGCAAGCAAGTGCAGCATGGAAACATGCCCCTTGCCCGTTGCCGGCATGCCCCAAAGGACATGCGCCAAGACAACAGCGGTATAAAGGCTTATCCATATGCGCCATTGTCCTTTTTCCGTAAGTCCGCGCAAGAGGCAG
Organism: uncultured Desulfovibrionaceae bacterium; assembly: GCA_964369615.1. Taxonomy (GTDB): domain Bacteria; phylum Desulfobacterota; class Desulfovibrionia; order Desulfovibrionales; family Desulfovibrionaceae; genus CAYJAD01. Next base: position 6,251 of record CAYJHT010000009.1, on the reverse strand, counting down.
AGAAACATCACAACGCACAGTGTCACCATGAGCGCATGTTGGGCAAATCTGGAATTATCGGTCGCAACATTGTCCACGGTTCTTAGAAGTGGCGAGAACCACATACTAGGCACGCCATCAAGGCGCAAATACATGGTGAGCGGCTCTTGTGCAGGTGCAGGCAGTGCAAAAAGATTGCCTTGAGCCGGTGAAGTCGCGTCCCATTGCGGTGGTGTCGTATTTGCCTTTTGCACATAGAGGATAGCTCCGGAAGGTGTTCCTTGTCCTAAGTCAAGAAAAAGCCTTTCCGGTGGATTATCCTGCCCAAGGCGTATGGCGCCAAGATGCTTTGCGACAGACTTTGTATCGGCGAGAGTAAATCGTATCCACACTATGCCAGATGTTTGTGGCATATCATGGGGATTGAGCGGCGCAAAGCGTACTTGCTCCGACGGATTTTGTAAGGAGCTTACGCTGTACTGTCCGGTCGGGTCAATCATATATTCCATATATGGCAAGGCTTGTACGCTTTCGCCATGGAGATGCAAAGGGATAACGCTGCCTGAAAAGGCGACACTTGGCTTGCTGCAAAAAAGCAATACACACAATAAAGTATGCCATACAAGAGAGAACTTTTGGGATTTTGTCATAGTTTTTCTACTCCACATCTCTGTTGATTCCATTTATTGCAAACCTTGCAGGAACTCCCGAACACTTTGCCCATTTGGTGCCTTCGCCGCAGGGTTTAGTGTAAGTACAGCCTCAAAGGCGCGTCGCCCCTCGTCCTTTCGTCCAAGGTCAAAGTATAATACAATGCCCGCGTTGAAAAGAGAATTTTGATGCTTTGCATCGAGTGCAGATGCTTTTTGGAAGGATTCAAGCGCAAGGTCGTATTTTTTGAGAGCGCGATACATGGTCCCTCTGTCTGTCAATACATTGGGATTATTTGGATTGATAGCGAGTGAGCGCGTGTAGGCAAGCACGCTTTTTTCCGGCATGCCTTCGTCAAAATAAAGATTTCCAAGGTGCGTCCATGCGCTTGCATTATTCGGCGCTTTTTGTACGGCTTCTTCTGCTTGCCTTATATGCTCTGACACGGCCTCTTGCCCAGCACTTTGTCCTGACACCTGTGTCACAGGACGTGAAGAACCTGTCAGCGCTGGCACAAGCGTTCCAATATAAAGCCCTACAGCCAGCGCCATCATGACAGACACAATAAGCGTTGAGCGTCGAACCATGGGTGTGTTCTTTTTCATTCTATCCTTCCTTTATATATACATCTTTTTATTGAGCTTGTGCATTTTTGAGTTCTTCTTGCATGGCGGCTTTTAGCTCCGCTGTCGTATCAGGGTGTTCGATACCTTTTTGTAGATGCATTATACCTTTGTCTTTTTTATTGAGGTAGTGGATATAGAGTATGGCGAGGCTGTATCGCGCGCTGGCTCTTTCTTCAAGCGCGAGGACTTGTTCGAGTGATTCTGCGGCCTCTGCATTTCTTTCTGCCTTATTAAGGACGATGCCGTGCAGATAGTGTGCTTGTGCTGTATTTGGCGCCATTTCAAGGACGCGATGTATGAAGTTTTCTGCGGCATCCCATTGCTCTTCTTCAATGAGGACATGTGCAAGGTGGAGCATTTTTGATGCATCGTTTGGATTTTGTTGTATTTCTTGCATGAGTTGTCCGATAAGTGGGGACATTTGGTTCCCCTCACTTGCGGCGTTTGGCTCATTCTGTTGTATCAGACTTGGGTTGACTATTCTTTCTTTGAGTGCAGCACCAAACATGAGAATGATGCCAAGTGTGATGCTTGCGGCGATGATATATCTTGGTATTGCTGGCATAGCTGAATGCGTCATAGTCTTATTTCTCACTTTGAGTTGCATGTTCTTGTATAATTTCCCATTGTTGCAATCTTTTTTGCAAGGCCTGCTGTGCACGCGCAATAAAGAGTATGTACGCGCATATACCGCTCCATGCGGCGGCGCTTGCAGCGATAAACCATGTATATTCTGTCATAATTTTATTCCTTTTTTGAGGGTATTCTTTTATGAGAGGCCTTGTTCTGTATAGAGTTCACGCAGACTTTGCTCTTGCGTGAGTTGTCGTGTACGCACGATGAGCAGGCTTGTCCAGAGAAAACCAAAGGAAGCAAGACAGACAAGGAGTGTTGTAAGCATAGCAGGGTCAAGTCCGCTTCCCTTTGAAGTAAAGACGGCTGGATGTATGGTTCGCCAAAGTCGTGCGGAGAAGAAGACGAGGGGCACGTCAAGAAAGGCGATGATGCCAAGAACCCCGCGGATGGTGGCATTGCGCTGTGGTGACATTTCAAGCTTTCTGAGAACGAGGTAGGCGACGTAGACAAACCACATTATAAGCGCAGTTGTGAGTCTTGGATCCCATGTCCACCAAACGCCCCATGAATGTCTGGCCCATATGGAACCTGTTATGAGTGCAAGGCTTGTGCAAACAACGCCTATTTCTGCGGCGGCAAGAGCCAATGCGTCCCATTTGTGTGCTTTGGTGCGCAAGTAGGCTATGGAGGCGACGCACACAACAAAGAAGCTTAGAAATGCCCACCATGAGAGGGGGACGTGTACATAGAATATTTTTTGTACCATGCCCATTGTTTTTTCAATGGGGGCGTAGGCGATGATAAAATATTGGCTTATTGCCATGCTCATTGAGGCGAGCACTATTGTCACATTGAGAATAGGAGGCATTTAGTCCCCTCCGGCGTAGATGAATGAAAAAAGAACTATGCCGGCGCCAAGAAAGACGGCGTCAAAGGCACAGGCAATACCAATCCAGCGTATGGCTTCTTCGCCCATGAGGGACTCTGAACCCATGCTTGAAAATGCGGCGGCTCCTACGCGTATCCCTGCGAGTAAGAGAGGGATGAGCAAGGGGAAGAGGACGATGCTTAAGAGTGATTCGCGTCCGCCGGCGCTTTGTGCGCCGCAAGCAAGGGCGCCTAATAAGGAACCGAGTGTCACCATGCCAATATCGACAAGGAGAAGCATGCACAGCGCTTCCGGCCACATTGTGCTCAGTGTTTGTCCGAGAAAGACGATGGAGGCAGGGAGGAAGATAATCTGTGAGAGGAAGAGGAGGCACAGACCGGACAAGGCTTTACTGAGCCAGATGCAATGTACGGCTTGTGGCATGAGCAAGAGCGCTTGTCGCACGCCATTGCCTTCGTCGAGCGCGTAGAGCATATTAAATATGAGCACTTGACAAAAGGCGGAGGCCAGCCAAAAAAGGGCGGCGGCGCCTTGTGGTGACATGGTCGTCCCCACTTCTTGCGACAGGCTTAAAACAAAGATGAGCAAAAGTCCGAGCAAGAGTGCTTGTATGAGTCCGCTGCCGCGCGCAAGTGTGAGGCAGAGGTCTTTGCGTACAAGCGCAGTGAGAGCGCGCAGCGTGAGCAAGAATGATTTCATGCTGTGGCCTCCTCTTGCTTTGTGTCCTTTTCCTGTTTCGTGTCTTTCTTGGTATAAGGCATATTGCCTGTATGACCGATACAGTTATGGGGCAGAGTCATGTCTTTTTCGGGCGCGCCGTCATAAACAAGGCGTCCGCCTTCAAGTGTGAGCACTCTGTCTGCAAGGGGAGCGTGTTCATGGAGCTGATGCGTGATGCAGACGATACAGGCGCCAGAGGCTTTTGCTTCGTGGATAGTTTGCCAGAGCAGTGTCGCAGAGCGCGTATCAAGTCCCGTAGACGGTTCGTCAAGGAGCCAAAGACGCGGTTGCAAGAGCAGAACACGGGCAAGGTTGAGCCTTTGCGCCATGCCGCGCGAGAAAACACCGGCAGGCTGTGCGGCAAAGGGCATAAGCGCAACGCGCGTAAGAACCTCGTGTATGGCCTTGGTAAGATTGTGTCGTTGCAGGCCGTACATATCCGCCCAGAAACGCAAATTTTCCTCCGCGCTCAGGGCAGCATAGATACATGTCGCATGCCCCAAGTAGCCCACATCTTGTGGGGCAAGGGAACAGTCCACAGTGCCTGTACTGGCATCTGTGAGGCCTGCCATGATGGCGAGCAGTGTGGACTTGCCCGCACCGTTTGCACCTGTCAACAGGGAGACTGTCGCAGGTGCAAAGGTGCAGGACACATCCTTAAAGATGCAACGCTGACCGAAAAACTTGGCCACCTTATGCAGACGCAATACGACGGACATGGGAGTTATGCGTCCTGTGTCGCCGGCGTGTTTTGTGCCTCGCCGCGCACGGCATGGGCTTTGCGTCCCAAGGCTATGAAGGGGAAAAGGCACATGACAATACTGCCAATCCACATCCAATTGACCAAGGGATTGATGCTTGCGCGGATGCTTAAGCGACCGGATTGATCAAGGCCCAAGAGCGAGGCATATATTTCATTGCCTAAGCTGAAATGGGTGTCCACTTCTGCAAATTGTTGGTTTGGATGATTTGCATAGATGCGTCTTTGCGGCGCTAAAAGAGCGACAAGGACGTCTTCGCCGTCGCTGTTCTTTGTTGTGACTTGCAAGCGTGCTTCAAGAAAATCGTAGCGCTCATTGGCGTCTTGCCGCACGTCTACGAGGGAAATGGAATACTTGCCAAGTACGGCTGTGCGCGTCCCTTCCATAGAGAGTAAGAATGTGTCTTCTTCCTTATAGGGGCCTGAGAAGGCGACGCCTATAACGACGAGGATGGTGCCAAAATGCACGCCGTGCGCAGCCAAGAAGGACAAGGGCATCCGGCGCCAATGCTCCGCAAAGAGGAGGATGATGGAAGTTATGACGGCAACGGAAGAGGCCGTTGCAACAAGGGCTGTCGCTTGTCTATAGCCTGCATACCAGACCACTATGGCAGTCACGACAAAGGCCGCGGCGACAATGGCAATTTTTTGCACACTGCGCACGCCGCCCGACCACGAAAGCCACGGACAAAAGGCCATAATAAATGCCAATAAGGCAAAGAGGGGCAAGCATGAGGCATTGTAAAAATCCGCTTCCAATCCTTGCGACTCTGTGGAAAAAAGCGTGCTGATAAGAGGCCAGAGCGTTCCGATACAAATAATGACGGATAAGGCCATAAGCACCCACATCGTCACAAGCAAGAAGCCTTCGCGGCTGTCTATGCCCTCAAGGTCTTTTTTGCTATTGTGACTGAAAAAAGCCACAAATGCGCATAGAATAGTCGTGCCAATGACAAAGATGAGCAAGGGCACCCCGACACCGCCGTCTCCAAAAGCGTGTACTGACTGCACAACGCCGCTGCGCACAAGATAGGTGGCAAAAAAGGCCGAAACAGTCGTTAAGGACATGAGGAATATATTTGTGCGTCCAAGTTTGCCGCGGCGTGATTCGATGATACAGGTATGCAAGGCGCCTGTTCCTATGAGCCACGGAATAAGGGAGGCATTTTCCACAGGATCCCATGCCCAATAGCCACCCCAGCCAAGCTCCAAATAGGCCCACCACGCGCCGAGCATGATGCCTGCTGTTAAGAAGAGCCACGCAAGCAAGGTGAAGGGACGCGAAACACGTATCCATGAGGCCTCATCATTTCCCTTGCCCGCAAGCGCTTGCGCAAGCGCCAAACAGCCCGGAATAACAAAGCCGCCATAGCCCAAGAAGAGCAAGGGCGGATGCACAATCATGCCCACATTTTGTAAAAGGGGATTCATCCCGCGCCCATCAAGAGGTGGATGACTCAATTGCAAAAATGGATTGCTCCACGACGTTAAGAGCACGGCAAAAAAGGCCATGATGCCTAAAAAGAATATCCAGAACCAAAGACGCGTTTGTGCCGACAAAGCCCTGTATGAACGCGTACACGAAAACAAAACACCGCACAAAGCGACGGACAGTGCCCAAAAGAGCAAGGAACCTGCCTGACCTGCCCAAAAGGCCGTCAAACGATAAAAGACAGGCAGTACTTTGTCTGTATAACTCGCCACATAGACGAGTGAAAAATCGTTCCAATAAAGCGCATGCAGCAGTAAGGAGGAAGACAAGGTGAGCGCCGCCGTCATAATAAACTGCGCCTTCTCAACGACCCAAAGTCCTTCACTGCGTCCCTGCATCACATTCATGAGCGCAATGCCCACCCCACCAAGGGAGCACAAGAGCGCAATCATCAGCAGGCCATAAGCAAATGTATACATTAAAACCTCTTTTTTATGTTTATTTTCCGCAAGGGAGAGAGGGAAAATTCTTTTACAAAAGTTTCCCTCGAGGGTGTTTCTCATTTGTTTTTTACGGGGGGAGGGAAACTTTTGCTAGCGCCAAAAAGTTTCCCTCCCC